>DATGVY010000338.1:0-5462 GCA_035299845.1 Streptosporangiaceae bacterium | reverse complement strand
CGCTTTCCAGCAGCGCCTGTTCGGTGAAAGGCTTCTGGACGAGCGCGATGCCCGCATCGGGGGCACGCTCAGATCCACCGACGTCCTGGCTATAGCCCGACATGAACAGCACGGCTACCCCGGGGCGCAGCTGCTTGATTCGCTCTGCCAGCTCCAGGCCGGAAATCTTACGAAGTTTACTGGCGACTATGGCCAGTACAGGCTCGGTGGGGTGGGTGAAGCGCCGGCGGCGCCGGCCGCCTTGCAGGTCAACAGCTGCGCCCGCCCGGGCCTGAGATCGCGGTGCTAGACCGTCTCCATGCCGAAGCGCGCCATGAGCGCTCGCTCTTCGTCCGGCGCGGGTGCCTCGTCGCGGTTCCAGAGCTCGTGCAGCCCAGCGAAGTATGCATCCATGGCCGGGGCGTGCAGGACGAGGAGCCGAGCCGGGTGCTCGGCAGCGTTTCCGAAGGAGTGCGGCGTCCCGCGCGGGACAAGGACGAACCCCTCCGGCCCAACGGTCAGCTCTTCGCCGGAGACCGTGACCGACACCAGCCCGTCAAGCACGAAGTAGGCCTCTGAGCAGTTGGTGTGACGATGCGGCGGCGGCCGGCGGCCGCCCGGCGGCAGGGTGCGCTCCATCAGCGAGAAATCACCGCCATCTTGTGCTGCCAGCGCCTTGAAGACCATGACGCTTCCCCGGGCGGTGAAGCGCCTGTGCCCCTCACCGCGGCCAAGAACCCCGGTAGTCACCGGCCGGCCTCCTCCGTATGCTGCCGCAACCGCGGCCGTTCGCTTCCGCGAGCCTGCCCGCTGCCGGCTCGCTGAGGTTCCCCTCAGACTAGGCGGCCATCATGAAATACGTCCTGCGCTACGAGCCGGCGGAGGATGTCGCGACGACTTGTTCCGCAGCTTGTTCCGCAGCGATGCGGTCCTCTCCCTGCGGGCAACCGGGTCTGGCCGCACCCCGGCCAGCTCGGGCCTTGCGGGCGTGCCGCTGTCCGCTCTACGATTCCTTACGTCAATGACCATTTTCATATCTATATACGGATGAGAAATTCTCTTTACCCAGGACCATGAGGCGTTTCGCCATTCGGTGCGTGGCGTGCTTGAGCGCGAGGTCGTGCCGCACGCCGATGAGTGGGAGGAAGCCAGGGGCTTCCCCGCTCACCGGCTCTTCAAGGCTCTCGGCGCCGCCGGGCTGCTCGGCCTTGAGTACGAGCCGGCCTACGGCGGCCAGGGCGCCGATCACTCCTACACGGTGATCCTCGGCGAGGAGCTCGGCCGGATGGGCTGCTCCGGCGTTGCGATGGCCGTCACCGTGCAGACCGACATGGCCACCCCGTCCCTGCACCGCCACGGTAGCCACGAGCTGAAGCAGCGGTACCTGGTCCCGGCACTGCGGGGGGAGATGGTCGCCGCCATTGCCGTCACCGAGCACGATGCCGGCTCCGACGTGGCCGGCATCCGGACCAGGGCCGTGCGGGACGGCGACGAGTGGGTGATCAACGGGTCAAAGCTCTACATCACCAATGGCACCCAGGCGGACTGGCTGTGCCTGCTGGCCCGCACCTCTGGCGAGGGCGGATACCGCGGGATGTCGCAGATCATCTTCCCGACCGGCACGCCCGGATTCTCGGTCAGCCGCAAGCTGAGCAAGCTCGGCAACAACTGCTCGGATACGGCGGAACTGTCCTTTGCTGACGCCAGGGTGCCGGTGTCCAACACGATCGGCCAGGTCGGCCAGGGCTTCCAGCAGCAGATGAGCCAGTTTCAGAACGAGCGCATGATCGCGGCCTACACCGCGGTCGGCGCCATGCAGCGGGCGCTCAGCCGCACCGCCGATTACCTGCGAGAACGGCAGGCGTTCGGCGGGCCGCTGCTGTCCAGGCAGTACGTCCAGTTCCGGCTGGCCGAGCTATCCGCCGAGGTGGACATGCTGCGGCAGTACAACTACGCCTGCGCGCAGGCCTACCTTCGCGGCGAGGACACGACCCGGTTCGCGACCATCGCCAAGCTCAAGGCCGGCCGCCTGCAGCGCGAGATCGCCGACACCTGCCTGCAGTTCCACGGCGGTTTCGGCTACATGGAGGAAACCTGGGTGTCGCGGTACTTCCGGGACAGCCGCCTGCTGTCCATCGGCGGAGGGGCCGACGAGGTTATGCTCCAGATCCTGGCCCGCCTGGACGGCTTCACCGACTGAGCAGGCCGCCAGCCACGAGCCCGGAGGGCTAGCTGGTCGCCGCCAGATGCCTGGCCCGGCTTGACTAACGGGAGGTCCCATCGATGCCCGCGTCGGTCCTGCCCACCGCCCTTGACGTCCGCGACGATGCCTTCCTGGCGAACCGCAACCAGATGCTGGACCTGCTGGCCAGCATCGACCGCCTGCTGCGGCAGGCGTCGCTCGGCGGGGGCAGCCGTGCGATCGAACGTCACCGCAGCCGCGGCAAGATGACGGTCAGGGAGCGCATCGCGCTGCTCCTCGATCCCGACACGCCCTTCCTTGAGCTGAGCCCGCTGGCCGGCTACCAGACCAATTACGCGGTCGGCGGCGGCATGGTCCTCGGGATCGGGGTAGTCGAGGGAACCGAGTGCGTGATCCTGGGCAACGACCCGACCGACCTGGGCGGGGCCATGACCGCGATCAGCATCCGCAAGCTGATGCGAGCCCTGGAGGTCGCCAGGGACAACCGCATGCCGTACGTCCAGTTCGTCGAGTCGGCTGGCGGCGACCTCCGCGGGCTGTCGGCCGGCGAGGACCCGGCAACGGTCATGCGCCGCAACCTCAGCCATTTCGCCGCGAGCGGGCGCATGTTCCACGACATCACCGAGCTGTCCGCCCTCGGGATCCCGACCATCTCGGTGGTGTTCGGCAGCTCGACGGCCGGCGGCGCCTACCAGCCGGGCATGTCGGACTACAACATCTTCGTCCGGGGCGGCGCCAAGGTGTTCCTCGGCGGCCCGCCACTGGTGAAGGTGGCCACCGGCGAGGACGCGGCGGACGAGGAGCTGGGCGGGGCGCAGATGCACGCGACGGTCAGCGGGCTGGCCGACTACCTGGCCGAGGACGAGCGCGAGGCGATCCGGATGGCCCGTGAGGTGGTGAGTCACCTGCACTGGCGGAAGCAGGGACCGGGCCCGGTCACTGCCGCCCCTGAGCCCCCCCGGTACGACCCCGAGGAGCTACTCGGATTGATGCCCATAGACCTGCGCACGCCGGTCGACGCGCGGGAAATCATCGCGCGGGTAGTTGACGGCAGTAAATTCGAGGAGTTCAAACCGCTGTACGGGCCTTCGCTGGTGACCGGATGGGCCGACGTGCACGGCTTCGGAGTCGGCGTGCTGGCCAACAACGGGGTGCTCTTCTCCGATTCGGCCCAGAAGGCGGCGCAGTTCATCCAGCTGTGCAACCAGACCAGCACTCCGCTGGTGTTCTTGCAGCACATCACCGGGTACATGGTGGGTCGCGACTACGAGCGGGGCGGGATCGTCAAGCACGGCAGCCAGATGATCAACGCCTTGTCGAACTCCAAGGTCCCGCACGTCACGGTCATCCTCGGCGCCAGCTACGGGGCCGGGAATTACGGGATGGGCGGGCGGGCCTTTGACACCCGGTTCGTGTTCCTGTGGCCGACCGCGAAGATCGCGATCATGGGGCCCAGGCAGATGGCCGGCGTCATGTCCATTGTCCGCCGTGAGCGGGCTGCCCGCCGCGGGCAGCAGGTCAGCGAGGAGGTCGAGGCCGCCGTCACCCAGGCCGTGGAAGACTTCGCCGAGGCGGGCTCGCTGGCCCTGTACGCCACGGGCCGGGTGGCCGACGACGGAATCATCGACCCGCGTGACACCCGGACGGTCCTGGCGATGGCGCTATCGGCGTGCCACAGCGGCCCGGTGCACGGCGCAGCCGGCTACGGCGTGTTCCGGCTGTGATCACCACCCTGCTGATAGCGAACCGCGGCGAGATAGCACGCCGGATCGCCGCGACCGCGGCGGCCATGGGGATCACGACGGTCGCGGCATACGCCGAAGGCGACGCCAGCGCGCCGTTCGTCAGGGAAGCCGACCGGGCGGTTGCCCTCCCCGGCCGCACCGCCGCCGAGACCTACCTCAACATCGACGCGCTGCTCCGCGCCGCGGCCACCACCGGGGCCGACGCCGTCCACCCCGGCTACGGGTTCCTGGCCGAGCGGGCGGCCTTCGCCCGCGCGGTCACCGGCGCCGGGCTGACCTGGGTCGGGCCACCCGCCGATGTCATCGAGCTGATGGGCGACAAGCTGGCCGCCAAGGCGGCGATGGCCGGCATCGGCGTGCCGGTCCTGCCGTCGTGGGAGGTAACCGGCTCGCGCCTGCCCGACCTGGCCGGCCTGCCGCTGCCCGCGCTGGTGAAGGCGGCCGCGGGCGGCGGCGGCAAGGGCATGCGGGTCGTCTCCGCGGCCGGCGAGCTGCCCGGCGCGGTGGCTGCCGCCAGCCGCGAGGCGGGCGCCGCCTTCGGCGACCCCACGGTGTTCCTTGAGCCATACGTCACGGGAGCCCGGCATGTCGAGATCCAGATTCTCGCTGATGACCACGGCGGAGCCGTGCACTGCTTCGAGCGCGAGTGCTCCATCCAGCGCCGTCACCAGAAAATCATCGAAGAGTGCCCCTCGCCCGCCGTCGACGCCGGCCTGCGCGACCGCATGTGTGCCGTCGCGCTGGCCACCGCGAAGGCCGTCGGGTACCGGGGCGCGGGGACCGTCGAGTTCGTGCTGGAACCGTCGGGGAATTTCTGGTTCCTCGAAGTCAATACGCGACTGCAGGTCGAGCATCCAGTCACCGAAGCCGTTACCGGGCTTGACCTGGTCCGCGAGCAGCTGCTGGTGGCCCAGGGACTACCGCTGTCGGTAACCCAGGCCGATCTGGCCATCACCGGTCATGCCATCGAGGCCCGCCTCTGCGCCGAGGATCCTGCGGCCGGCTTTCTGCCCACCACGGGAGCCCTGCTCGAATGGCGCCCGGCCACCGATCCGCAGACCCGGTGGGATTCGGGCGTGGAAGAGGGCAGCCTGGTCGGGGTCGAGTTCGATCCGATGCTGGCCAAGATCATCGCGCACGCGCCCACCCGGACGGAGGCCGCCCTGCGGCTCGCGCTGGCATTGGAGCGCAGCCGGATCCGGGGGATCATCACCAACCGTGATTTCCTTGTCGCCACCCTGCGGCACCCGGACTTCCTGGCGGGCGACACCAGCACCGCGTTCATCGAGCTGGCCGGCGTCCCCGTCGCCCGCCGGCCGGCGGATGGCGAGCTGCCTATCGCCGCGGTGGCCGCCGCCCTCACCGCCCAGGCCGACGCGCGGGCCGCCACGCCGGTGCTCCGGACGCTTCCGAGCGGGTGGCGCAACACCGTGATGCCGCCGGAGAAGGCCGTGTACCGGCACGGGACCGGCACGCTGGAAGTCAGTTACCGGCGCCACCGCGACGGCCGCTTCGCCGTGACGGTCACCGGCGCG
>DATGVY010000337.1:0-4907 GCA_035299845.1 Streptosporangiaceae bacterium | reverse complement strand
ACCAGCCGAAGCCGCGGCACCAGCCGAAGCCGCGGCACCAGCCGAAGCCGCGGCACCAGCCGAAGCCGCGGCACCGGCCGAAGCCGGGGCAGTGGCCGAAGCCGGGGGCGGCGGCTGGCCCGGCGGGCAGGCGATGGCCGGGGAGCACGCCCGGCTGCGGGACCTGCGGCTGGCGGCGGTACTCAGCGCGCTGCAGGCATCCGGTGCCCGGCGCGTGCTCGACCTCGGCTGCGGTGACGGGCGCCTGATCGTCGGCCTGCTCAAGCACGGGCAGTTCGAGGAGATCGTCGGGGTAGACGCCTCGGCCGCCGCCCTGGAGCGGGCGGCAAGGCGGCTGCGGCTGGACGAAATGGCCCCCGCCCAGCGGCAGCGGGTCCGGTTGCTGCAGGGCGCGCTCACCTACCGCGACCGCCGCCTGGCCGGCTACGACGCCGCCGTGCTGATGGAGGTCATCGAGCACATCGACCCGGACCGGCTTGGCGCGCTCGAGCAGGCGGTGCTCGGCGGGGCCGCCCCAGGCACGGTCGTGCTGACCACGCCCAACGCCGAATACAACGCGCGCTACCCGGGCCTGCCACCGGGCGCGATGCGGCATCCGGACCACCGGTTCGAGTGGAGCCGGGCCGAGTTCCGTGCCTGGGCGGGGGCGGTGGCGCGGCGGCATGGCTATACCGCGGCCTTCGAGCCCGTCGGCGATGACGACCCGCAGGCCGGCCCGCCGACACAGCTGGCGGTACTGCGCAAGTGACGACCATCAAGATCCCCGAGCTGTCCCTGGTCGTGCTGGTCGGCGTGACCGGATCCGGCAAGTCAACGTTCGCCGCCCGGCACTTCCGGCCGACCGAGGTGCTCTCCTCGGACGTATTCCGCGGCCTTGTCGGCGACGACGAGACCGACCAGTCGGTCACCGCGGAGGCTTTCGAGGCGCTGCATGTCGTCGCCGCCAAGCGGCTGGCCATCGGGCGGCTGACCGTGATCGACGCCACGAACGTGCAGCCGGACGCCCGCCGCCCGCTGGTGGCGCTGGCCCGCGAGCAGCACGTGCTGCCGGTAGCGATCGTGCTCGACGTCGGCGAGAAGACCTGCGTCCAGCGGAACGCGGTGCGGACCGACCGGAGTTTCGGCGCCGGTGTCGTCGCGCGGCAGCAGGCGGCGCTGTCACGTTCGGTCAGGCGGCTGGAGCGGGAGGGGTTCCGCCGCGTGTTCGTGCTGCGCGGCCCGGCGGAGGTGGACGCGGCGCAGATAGTGCGCGAGCCGGCCTGGACCGACCGCTCGGATCTGCATGGCCCGTTTGACATCATCGGCGACGTGCACGGCTGCCACGGCGAACTGGCCGGCCTGCTGGACTCGCTCGGCTACCTGCCGGGCGAGAACGGGGCGCGCACGAACCCGGCCGGCCGGACCGCGGTGTTCGTTGGCGACCTGGTCGACCGCGGCCCAGACACCCCCGGCGTGCTCCGCACCGTGATGGCCATGGTCGAGGCGGGCACCGCGCTGTGCGTGCCCGGCAACCACGAGAGCAAGCTGCTGCGGGCGCTGCGCGGCCGCGACGTCCGGGTCAGCCACGGCCTGGCCGAGTCGCTGGCCCAGCTAGCGGCGGAACCGGAAGAGTTCCGCGCCCGCGTGATTGCGTTCCTTGACGGCCTGATCAGCCACTATGTGCTGGATGGCGGCAGGCTGGTGGTCGCCCACGCCGGCCTGCGCGAGGAGATGCAAGGGCGTGCGTCGGCGGCGGTCCGGGCGTTCGCGATGTACGGGGAGACCACCGGGGAGACCGACGACTTCGGGCTGCCGGTCCGCTACCCGTGGGCGCAGGACTACCGGGGCAAGGCCGTCGTGGTCTACGGCCATACCCCGGTGCCCGAGCCCGCCTGGATCAACAATACGATCTGCATCGACACCGGCTGCGTGTTCGGCGGCAGGCTGACCGCGCTTCGCTATCCGGAGCGGGAACTGGTCGGGGTCCCCGCTCGCCGCGCGTACTACCAGCCGGCCCGACCGCTGCTGTCCGGGTCCGGCGCGGGCCGCGGGCCGGCGTCCGGCGCAGGTGGCGTGATAACGGGATCGGCGGCCGTACCTGCGGCGGTGGCCGGGCATGAGCTGCTACTCGACGTGCACGACGTGCTCGGCAGGCGGGGCATCGAGACCCGGCTGCGCGGCCGGGTGTCGATTCCGGAGCAGAACGCGGCCGCGGCGCTCGAGGTGATGAGCCGGTTCGCGATCGCCCCGCAGTGGCTTATCTACCTGCCGCCGACCATGGCCCCGGTCCCGGCCAGCGGCCAGCCCGGCCTGCTTGAGCACCCCGCGGACGCGCTGGCCGCCTACCGCCGCGAGGGGCTGCAGCGGGTGATCTGCGAGGAGAAGCACATGGGCTCCCGGGGGATCGCGGTGATCTGCCGGACGCCGGAGGCCGCCAGCGGCTGGTTCGGCGCCGACCAGAGCGGCATCGTGTACACCCGCACCGGGCGCCGCTTCTTCACCGATCCCGGCCTGGAGGAGGCGGTGGCCGGCCGGCTGCGCGAGGCGCTCACGGCAGCCGGGCTGTGGCAGGAACTCGGCGACTGGGCCGCACTGGACTGCGAGATAATGCCGTGGTCGCTGAAGGCAGAAGAACTGATAAAGAGCCATTACGCAGCCGTCGGCGCCGCTGCCGTGGCCGGGCTGAGCGCCGCCGCGCAGACTCTGGACGCCGCCGCGGCCAGGGGCCTGGAGATAGCCGGTCTCCGCGAGCGCACCCGGCAACGGCGCAGCGCGGCTGAGGCGTTCGTCAGCGCCTACCGGCCGTATGCCTGGCCGGTGTCCGCCATCGATGACGTGCGGGTGGCCCCATTCCAGCTACTGGCCGGCTCGGCGGGCAGCCGCTTCGGCAAGGACCACGAGTGGCACATGAAAGCGGCCGAACGGCTCGCCGCCGCGGACCCGCTCATCACCGCCACTCGCTATCTCGCGGTCGATCTCGCCGACCCAGGCGCCGATGCGGCCGTGACCGCGTGGTGGCAGGAGCTTACCGGAGCTGGCGGCGAGGGCATGGTGGTCAAGCCGGCCGAGCCGGTCATGCGGGGCAGGCGCGGCATCGCCCAGCCGGGGATCAAGTGCCGGGGGCCGGAGTACCTGCGGATCATCTACGGGCCGGAGTACTCGCTGCCCGGTAACCTGGACCGGCTGCGGGAGCGCAGCCTCGGGCGCAAGCGGTCGCTGGCCGCCGCCGAGTTCGCGCTGGGAATCGAGGCGCTCGAGCGGTTCGTCCGCCGCGAGCCCGCCTTTCGCGTGCACGAATGCGTGTTCGGCGTGCTCGCGCTAGAGAGCGAGCCGGTCGACCCGCGGCTCTGACCGGCCGGTTTCCGCCCGAATGAAGCTGATATGTTCAAATGTCTCGCTGCAGGCGCAAGTTGCTGCAAGCGAAAGGGGAGGCAGCCGAGATCCTCGGCCGGCTGTCCGTCCTGGCCGGCCAGGCGAGGGCACGGGCGCGGCAGGCACAGCGGATAACTGCCGCCTTCGCCGCCCGGCTGGCCTTAAGCCGAGGTTCCGCCCAGGCCTCTAGGGCCCGTCATATTTGCCCAGGTCATAGAGCTTCAGGCGGCGAATCTACATGTCTAGGTGTAGTCATGATGCACCACGTTTCCCCTGGTGAACACGGATTTCAGTTCATCCGGCGGGGAACTTCGGACTAAGCGGCGAGCCGGCCTGGCTATCACCTGGCCGGGACAGCGGCTGGGGCGTCCGGCCAGTCGATCTGCGGGTCGCCCTTGCGGTCCAGGATGTCCTCCCACCACGCCCGGTGGCCGGAGTACCAGGCGTGGTGTCCGCCAGGCCGCGGGCGAACCCGACGTCCGGCGCCTCGCGCCGGAGGAAGTGAACGTAATTCGAGCCGATAAAGCCGGCCGCACCGGTCACCAGGTAGACGCGCATGCGAGGCACATTACCGCATGACCGGATCCGGGCGGCGCTCGCCGCGAGCGGGCCAATAGCCTATGCCGCGGACGATCCCGCGGATAGCTCTGAAAATGGATCGATCCTGGCCGAGACCGGAAGGAGAGTGTATTCGCGCGGAAAGTGCGCTCGCGGAAACAGGGAACTGCCAGGCGCGCCCAGAGTCGCGTGTTGTAAGTTGATTTACGGCGTGCTGGGCCCTCTCCCCGACCACTCGCCTGACGACCTCGCCGCCCGGGAAGACGGCCAGGGTCGGGACGAGCATGATCCCGTATTCCTGCGCCGGCGCCGGATTCTCATCGACGTTGAGCTTGACCACGTCCACCTGGCCGGCGTGCTCCTCGGCGATCACCTCGGGCACCGGGCCGACCTGGCGGCACGTGCTCGCACACCTGGACCACACGGCGCAGCCGGCCCTGGCGCAGCGCGAGCTCCCTGAGCTGTTCGCCGACCGCGCCGAGCCTGTCATGGGCCGGCCGGACGATGTCGTCGGTCGACCGGGCCTCGGCGGGCCCGGGCAGGTCACCGATCTCCCCGAGGGTAAACCCGAGCCGCCTGGCCCGGCGGATCAAGGCCAGCCGCCACCGGTCTGCCATGGTGTACTCACGGAAGCCCGACCCCCGGCGTTCGGGCAACGCCAGCAGTCCCTGCCGCTGATAGAACCGCACAGTCTCGACGCCTGCTCCCCCGGCGGCGAGTTTCCCGATCGTCAGCCCAGCCATGTTCCCCAAGCTAGCGGCCGTACCCCGGTACGGAGTCAACAGGACCGGACCAGGCATTTAACGGCCGGAACGCCACCCAGCCGCCTGGCTGCCCGCGGGCCAGGCGGGCTCAATGACCCGGGTAGCCGAGGACGCCGAGGGCTGACCGTCGCCCGGACCGCCGGGCCTGCCCGCTGAAGTGCGCCAGCCCGCACGCCATGGGCCGGCCCCGTCGCGCTGCCCGGTCATCGAGGCCGGCCCATCCGCCCTTTGTCG
>DATGVY010000336.1:0-10828 GCA_035299845.1 Streptosporangiaceae bacterium | reverse complement strand
ACGGCGTTCGCGCTGACGGGCTCGTACGCCCTGGGCTCGGCCGGGTACGCGGTCATCGGCCCGCTGGCGGCGGTGGCAGGGGCCGGCCGGCTGCTCGGCGTCGCCGCGGCGTGGGGAGTACTCAGCCCGGCCGTGGTCCTGGCCGTTCCGGCGGTCCGCCTGGTCAGCCGGGGCCCGCCGGACGGCGGCTCGCCAGGGTGACCGGGCGTTTGTCCCGGTAGCCAGCCATCAGCTGCTCCGTGACGTCCCGCGGTCATCGGTGTGACCGCAGCCGGGCATCTCGCTTCCCGGCGAGTGATGGAGAAGTGCGGCCTCGCCTTTCAGGGCCGAGGTGGACTGGCGGGGGGGCGCAAGTTGTCCGGTATGCAATTGACCGGATCCAGGGCTCAGGCCAGACTTAGGCGGCTTGCACCCCTGACCTCTGGGTCAGAGCCATGGAGAAGTCGACCCCCTGAGCGACTCCACCCGCGCTGCGAAGTGGTCAAGAACGGCCGTTACTCAGTATCAGAGGCAGGGTTCCTTGATGCATCCAGCTCTTGCATGATTTCCTGCCGGAGCTGCTGGAACTCCGCGGCAAGCTCTGCCGTGCCAGTGGGATAGGACAGGGCGTCTGCGTAGTGCTCCGTCTGGGTGTCGCTGAATAGTCGGCTGTCCACCCGGATCGGAACGCCTGTGACGAGAGCCAGATTGACGGCGTCGCTCGGCCGGGCGTCGACTTCCTGCGGGCCCTCCGGGCCGTCCACGATCACGGTGGCGTAGTAGACCGGAGGGGTGAGGCGGGTGATCCTGATCTCGCGAAGCGGGGAACTGACGGCCTTGAGAAGGCTTGCGGTCAGGCCGTAGGTCATTGGCCGCGGCTGCTCAACCGACTCCAGCGATATCGCCATCGCGGTGGCTTCGGCGGGGCCTATCCAGATCGGGAGCCGCCTCTTGCCGCCGCGCTCCTCCAGGAGCATGAGGTGCTTGGGGTGCGGCGCGTCGTCGGTTCGCCGGACCTCGGCGACAGAGACGTCGATCCATTCAGGGGCGTCGGCTGAGCTCATTGTTATTCCCTCCGGGATGTCGGTTAGCGGGGAAAGTCTGGGCGCGAGGCTTGTCCGTGCCTGGTGCAGACGGGCTTTGACCGCGCCAGTCGAGACGCCGAGTTCGGCGGCGACTTCACGGTGACTCAGGCCTTGCAGATAAAACAGCAGAACCGCGTCGCGCTGGCCGCTGGGTAGCGTCGCGATGGCATCTTGGACTCGGTTGGCAAGGTCAGCAATCTCCGCGATCTCCGCCGGACCTGGCGAATCGGAAGCCAGGTCATCGGTCTGCAAGCCGGGGGTCTCCGAGCGCAGCTGATGCAGCCACCGTCGCGAGACATTGAGCGCTATGCCGCAGAACCAGGCGCCGAACCGCTCTGGTGACCGCAGTCGATCGAGGCCGGTCAGCGCACCGATGGTTGCCTCTTGCGCGGCATCCCGCGCCAGCTCCACAGACCCGAGCGCCCGCGCGGCCAGGACGACAGCGGTCTCCCAGTGACGAGTCACCAGCTCGGCGAACGGTTCCTTCGCGCCGAGCAAGGATTGCCGCACCAGTTCAGCGTCTGACCGGCCGGAGTCCATCTGCGTCGCCACGTCTAATAGTGCACATGGACCACGCTTGGGTTAGCCGCTGAGCGCGGCGAAATCAGCGCGGGCGCAGCCCGCAGCCTTCCAAGCTTGTGATGCCCTTCGCCATCGTCTGACAGCAGCGATGACAGCAACAGCCGCACGTAGGGCCTACATTGCGCATTCCGGCTGCCTTGCGGATGAAGTGCTCATTCTCCGCCCGCATCCGGCCGGCGTAGCTGCCGAACCTGGCGAAGTCGCCCTCGCCGCAGCCGCCGGGCCGCTCCAAGCTTGCCCCGCGGTGTCACGCCCCGCAGCAGAGCGCGGATAGCCTGCTGCTATCCACGAGACCACGGCGGGCATGAAGGAGAAAGCACTTGGCGCAGGAGCGCGAACGCAAGTACCTGGTAGCCGATGACTCGTGGCGCGCCGCTGCGGGCCGGGGAGAACGGATCCGGCAGGGTTACCTGGCCATCACGGACCGGTGCACCGTGCGGGTCAGAGTTCGCGGCGATAGCGGCTACATGACGGTGAAGGGCCGCCGCCGCGGCGATACCCGGGCCGAGTACGAATACGGCGTGCCACTCCGGGACGCCGAGCAGATGCTGGATCTGCTGTGCAGCTCACTGATCGAGAAAAGCCGCCACGAAGTACGCGTTGCGGGCGCGCTTTTCGAGATCGACGAGTTCTACGGGGATAACAGCGGCCTGATCCTGGCCGAGCGCGAGCTGCACGGGGGTGATGATCCGGGCACTGCGCTGGCGTCCTGGATAGGGCCCGACGTTACCGAGGACGAGCGGTACTACAACGCGTATTTGTCACGGCATCCCTTCAGGACGTGGAATGGGCCTGAAGAGACGGCAGGGGACGGGCCAGGCAATCAAGATCATCCTTAACGGGCCTTCGCCGGGTCCTTCGGATCGCCGTTGTCCCCAGGCCGCTCCGGCCGCGGGCGGCCGCCAGCGCTGACGCGCTGACCTCGTCCGGTGCCGGTCCGTTGCCCGCCGGCTGCTCACGCCTGGGCGGGCTGCCCGTCACAGGCGGCCGGCCAGCCAGGCATGCACCTCCGGCACGCGGTGCTCAAGCAGCGTCAGGTGCCCGTCGTTGTCGAGCAGCCTGGCCTCGACGCCGGGAATGTGCGCGGCCAGCCAAAGCGGACAGCCAGCGGTGAACGCCACCCATTATCTGGTCCGCGGGCTTGCCGCCGCCCGGGCGGTGGGGCACGATGTCGGCGTGCGCGCGCTGCTGGCGGCGATCCAGTGCGAGAAGGGTGACCTTGAGGGGAACCTGTCGTCCCATCTGCGGCTCCTGGCTGACGCCGCGGCGGCGGGCTGCGAACTGGCTCTCTTCCCCGAGATGTCGCTGACGGGGTCGGTGGATCCTGCTGCCAGCCCGGAACGTCTGGTGCCGGTGGACCACCCCGCCGTCGTCACGCTGGCCCGGGCGTCCGGCGAGACGGGTGTCGGCGTGTGCTTTGGCGTGGCCGAGCGCTCGCCGCGCGGCGAGCCCTATATCACCCAGGTCTTCGCGGCAGACGGCCGCGTTGCGGGCGCGCAGCGCAAGCGGCATCTGGGCGAGGGGGAAGAATCGTTCACCGCGGCTACCGGCTCGGAGGTCTTCGAGCACGCCGGGGTCAGATTCGGCGTGGCCATCTGCGCTGAGGCCGGATTCGACGAGCCGTTCGACGCAGCCGCCGCGGCCGGAGCCCGTCTCGTCGTCTTCCCGGCCGCGCCCGGTCTTTACGGACGGCGCACCGGCGAAGTCTCCTGGCAAGCCGGGTTCTCCTGGTGGGAGGCCTGCAGCCTGGGCGACGCATCCCGGCACGCACGCCGGCTAGGGCTATGGATCGCTCAGGCGGGGCAGGCCGGCTCAACCGCCGGTGAAGACTTCCCGGGCCTCGCGGCACTGGTCAGTCCCGATGGCAGCGTCACTGCCCGCCTCCCCGACTGGCATGCGGGAGTCCTCACGGTGGACATCCCCCTCTGAACCGGCCATGGCAAACCGGCCTGCCGATGGGCGCTGCGGCCTACGGCAGCGGCGCGGCGATGTCGAAAGCCGGCACGTTCCAGCAGACACGCTGATCACCTGTCGCGCCGCGCAGGCCTGATGAGTCGTAGGCGACGGTCAGGGTCTCAGACTCGCCGACCAGAAGGTCACGAACCTGGATCAGGAGACGCCGGCGTAAATGGCCTCAGTCTCTGCGGTCAGGGTTCGCCGTGAATAGTGCATATAGTGATCGTTAGCATGATTTGTCCAGACCAAGGTGTTGACCGCCACCGTCACGAACTGGTGCGAAAACCCCCGCCAAATCAGCATGCAGCCCCAGCCCGGAGCGGAATGGGGCCACCGTTCCGTCCTGTGGATGTGCCATTCCGTCCTGTGGATGTGCCATCACTAGGCGCCGGCGCCTTGCAACGGCACATCCATGGGAGCACGGCAGCAGGCGCGGAGCTATCTCACCCGCGGATCTGCTCGCGGACGGCGGCAGTGATCTGCTCAGCCCGGGCGATGATGGCGTCGGCCTTGCCTGTCTCGGCGATCATCTCCAGGCTGGCCTGCTCGTCGGTAATGCCGGCCAGGCTGATCTCGACGTTCACCCGGGCAGTGGCCGCAGCGGCGCGGGCCGCCTCGGCGGCAGCGGCCACGTCGCTGACCACGTTGCGGTTGCCGATCACTACCAGCGCCCCGGCCAGGTCCACTACCATCCCGGCGACGCTGATGACCTGGGCCGCAGGCCAGGCGGCGCCGACCAGCGCCTGGGCGATCGCGGCCGAGCGGGTGGCCCGCTCTTCCGCCGAGGCGGCGGGGAGCCGGTAGGCGGCGGCCACGGCAGTGAACGCGTCGGCGTCGGCATCGGCTAGCCGGAGCGCGATACCGCGCAGTTCGTCGGCCTCGGTGCTGATGCGGCCGATTGTCACCTGATGCTCGGCGTACTTCTCGCCGGTTGTGTAGCGGGCGACCATGCCCAGCAGCGCCGCGCCCTGGGCGGCGTGCAAGGCCGCGGCGGCGCCCCCGCCCGGGGCAGGTACCCGGTCGGCGAGCTGGTCAAGGAAATCACCGATCTTCTCGTCGCTGATGGGCACTCGTCCTCCGGATCAGGTATGCGGGTCATAGCAAGCCCCAGGATCTTCCCACGAGTAGCCCGCCGCCGGTCTTGCCGCACGGCCACCATGCAGGTACCGCAGCCCGGCACCGGGACCACCGGCATGGCCGGCCATGGACCACCGGCATGGCCGGCCATGAACTGTTGCTGTGCCCCGCGCTGCCGCCGCCCGCGCGCCGGCCTGAAACGCCGTCACAGCCGTGCGGTCAGCTCCGGCAGGCCGGAACCCCGTTCCGCTGCCAGTTCCATACCGGCACCAGGCCCGGCTCAGCGCCCAGGACCGCGACCAGCAGCCGGAGCTGATCCTCCGGCAGCGGCAGCCGTTTCACCTCGGGTGGCACGGTGAAGTCACGCCGCGGCAGCGTCTCGCACCCATTGCCCTGCTCGGCCGAGAACACCTTGAGCAAGTCGGTGGCAGTGCGAATGCCGACCCGCCGGAGTCTCACCCGCGCCTCGGCCCCTGACTGCGCTGCCAGTCCCGTTCCCGGGCTGGCGCCGGCCGCGTCTTGCTCCTTTTGCCGTAGCTCGGCCAGCTCGCCACGGTCCGCCCGTTCCAGGTGGATCAGCAGGAACGCCTGGTCGGTCCAGTCCACCAGGCGGCCGACCGGGACCCGGGTGTGCAGGATGACGTCCACCAGGTTCATGGTGGTGAGGTTCTGCATGTCCTCGACGCCTTCCTCGGTAAGGCGCGCCTCGTACCAGAGATTGAATCCGTCGAGCTGGTCCAGGGGGTATTCCGAGGTGACCGGCGGGACGAACCGGCGCAGCACCTTCGATGTCACTCGCTGCAGGGCCTGCAGGCCGACGAGGGGGAAGAACCCGACGACGAAGGCGGTTGCGAGCTCGGCGCGGCTGGTGACCGGCGAGGTATCGCCGATGACCTGGTGCAGGACGGTGACGATCAGCAATACCAGCACAATCCGCAGCACCGAGCTGGCATAGGCGCTCGGGCGCAGGTCGCTCTGGAAGAAGCGGCGGATCAGCATGCCGGTCACGAAGGCATAGGCGCCGAGGAACCCGTACTTCAGGACATCCCATGCACCAGCGGGAGCCGTGACGAACCGGGTATCCCAGAGCACTGCCGCCCAGCCGGCCGCGAGCACCGCCGTCGCGAGGAACACGGGAAACAGGGACTCGCTGCTGACCACGTAGTCGCCTGACGTGCCGTCCCGCTCGTCCGGCGTACCGGCCACGCGCCCGCCCAGCGCAGCGCTGGGGACCTGGCGTCCGTAGTAAGCCTCAAACTTCTGCCGGTAGATGTTATCGCCCGGCCGCTGCCGGGGATCCTGCCTGGGTTCCCACTGAGCGTAAAACTCCGACGTCACGGGAGGCTCCGGCAGGTTCTCCGGCCTGTCCCAGGCCAATCGATGCAAATTGAGGACGTATTCATTCCACAGCGCTCTGGCCCGCATGCCCAGGAAACGCACATAAAGCCACCCGGGCAAGAACGACAGGCACCACAGCGCGAACAGCTTGAGCGCCCCGGCGCCCCAGGTCTGCGGGTCCGGCCAGTGCTGCTCGGCTACGAACCCGGCAGTGACGATAGTGACCACCGCGGCGGCCGCGATCAGGATATTCATCCACGCCGCGACTGCCTTGCGGCGCAGCCACGCCCGGGCGCTGTCGCCCTGAGCCAGCGGGCAACGCTGCGCAGCAAGTCTCGCAGCCGCAACAACAGACGGTTGGTCTCCTGCCCGGCACTGGACCTGACCGAACCTCTCGTCAGCGCGCTCATCCCCGCACCCCCCATCCAGTCAGCCCGGCCCCCGGTTAGCGGCCCGCTGCCAGCTACTAGGAGCCGTACAGCGCGCGCCTGATACGTCACCCCGCGTAATGACCCGCCCGAAGGCATTGCCGATTGGATGGCCAGGCGGCGAGAGATGATCGATTGTTGCGATTGGTTCAGACGCAGATCGG
The DNA here is from genome assembly GCA_035299845.1 of Streptosporangiaceae bacterium. Lineage (GTDB taxonomy): Bacteria > Actinomycetota > Actinomycetes > Streptosporangiales > Streptosporangiaceae > Palsa-506. Next base: position 4,219 of record DATGVY010000336.1, on the reverse strand, counting down.
GCGGCTCGCAGAACACCGGCAGGCGCTGATCACGGCAGCGGTGACGGGGGAGATCGAGGTGCCTGCCGGCGCCTGATGCGGTCGCGGCGGCCACGCTTTCGTAGCCTGCATCAACGGGCCGCCCAGCGCGGGAGTTCTTGTCTCCGGCCGGGAAACAGCAACTGGTGATCAACGGGCTGCGCGCGGTGCGGGCTCGGCCTGGGCGAGAGCCTGGCCAGGCCGGTTTGGGTCCCGCAGCCTTGCCGGTTGGCGACCTTCAGTACGCCACGCATGGCACCTGAGCGCAAACTTGATGGTGGCACTTTCATCGAAATCGAAGGGAGGTGCTGACGATGGGGCTGACCTGGAGGGACGCGGTATCGTCCCTCGCCATCCTCGTGATCATCTTCGCGTACGTAGCGTATCTGCAAGGAGCGAGCCTGTCGCTGATCTCCAGTACATGGGCCACAACCGCCGTGGCACTGGTTCTCGGCATCGGCTGCGCTGTCAGCGCGGCCGGCGACCTGTATACGAGACCTCAGCCACGTTGGGGCGAGGTTTTGAGGAGGGTCGTAACCGTGATCGGCACGATCGCGCTCAGCGCTGGTGTGATCGGGCTGATTACCGGCAGCGCGCATGCGCTGGAGATCCTCGTGGTGGCCACGATGGCCTTCTGGGGGACGGCCACCTTCTGGCACGTGCTCACCATCGGATCGGAGCAGTGAGCCGTGGTGACGGGCACGAGGTCATCACCGGGGAGACCGGAGCCGAGGGCACCGGGCCCGCAGGCGCCGTCGCCGCGAGTGACGATGCAGCGAACCCGATCACGCAGAGGACTACCGCAACGACAACCGCGGGTAGCCACCAGAAACGATCCCTGTACCGCACGGCACACCCCCTGCTCTTGGGCCCGCTGGCGCTCGGCGCGTGGCCCCGGCTGCCCGGCACATGACGGGCATTCGCCTGCGGAGCAACGGTGCGGGCTGGTCACGCCAGAGTCCCGGCTGCAGGTTGCGGGATGGTGCGCAACCGGGTGCAGGCGGGTGGCAGGGCACGGGTTAGTCGACTTGTCGACGATCTGCCGTCTTCCGAGCAGCTAGCTACGAAGAACCACGATCGCCGTGAGGTCCCCATCGCACCGGGTCGGCGCTCCCGTACCCCGGCCAGAGGTCACCGGCATTGGCTAGCTGGGGCTCGAGGTCGGTGATCGAATTCGCCATGGCGAAAGCATGGTGTTTGGCCTCAGAATAGGACAAAGGCGATGCATAACTAAATTAAAATTGACATGTACCTAAGTATTCTGGCGCCATTGTAAGAAGGGAGGCTAAACTGAGCCGCGCGTTCGGGGCCAGGGGAGGCCGTCGGCCGCGCCGGACCGGCAGCGCAGGTGGGCCTGCCGTCGGCTGAATGGCTGTGCGCGGGGAGGGCAGCAAGATGACAGCGGTGAAGGATTCTCCGGTCTCCGCCGGGGAGACTGCGGCACCTGCCGCGGATCGGCGGATTACCATTCAGCCCGGCCAGAAGCTGGCGGTGTGCTGCTCGGGGGGCGGCATCAGATCCGCCACGTTCAATCTCGGTGTCATTCAGGCATTGCAGACGGCCGAGATCTTCGGCGCGGTGAAGACCGTGACGGCCGTTTCGGGCGGGTCATACCTTGCGGCGGCGCATGCGCTTGTCACGGCGAATCTGCCGGGCACGGCCGGCAACGGGGCCTCATCAGCTCCGCTCACGCCGCCCGGCCCGCCCGGCTTACCTGGTCAGCCGACTGGCGGCGCGGGAGGAGAACGTCAGCCGCCGCCGTACGCCTTGCGGAGCCCGGAGGAGCTGCACCTCCGCGATCATACGAGGTACCTGCTGGAGACCTGGCAGATAGCGGTCCGCGCCATCGCGACGCTCATCCGCGGGGTCCTCGTGAACGCAATCCTGGTTGGATCTCTCATCTTCATCTCCGCCCATATCGCGGGCTGGCTGCTCAGCGCGAAATGGATCGGCATCCTGGCCGGCCTGCACACTGGGTCCCCGAAGGTGATGCTGAAGTGGTTCTGGCTGGTCCCGGCGGTATCGGCGGCGGTCACGGTCGGGCTCGCCTGGCTGCAGGCCTTGTCGGCGGAGCAGCGTTCCAGGCACGCCGGCCGGTGGCGCCGGGGTAGCGGCACCGCCACGCGCGCGCCGGACGATCGCAGCCGGGGGCAGCGCATGCTGCGGCTGATCTTCCGTGACCATCCGGCGCGGTGGTCTAACCGTGCCCTGGTCTGCACCCTTGTCACGGGCTTCGTGCTCGTGGCCGCGCCGCTGGCGGTCAAGGGCCTCTACACGGTCAGCCTGGACAACACGAGCTGGTCGATCATCACCAGGTTCCTCGGTTTCTCCAACGTCTCAGGCTGCGTCGCCGCCGTGACGCATGTGAGTCACCAGGCCTGCGGCGCCACAGCCAGTTCCCCAGCGGCCGCCCAGGCAGCGGCCAGGAGCAACGGCGGCGGCGCGAGCAAGCTGCCCGTGCTGGTCACCACCTTCGGCAGCGTCGCTGCCGCGATCGTCGCGCTGGCGCGCACGACCATCGGCCGCCTGCGCACCTACCAGGCCGACCTCAAGTCAGGCCCGTTCGCCGGCGTCGCCGCCAGGGCGGGCGACTTCCTGCGACGGCGCCTCGTTCCGTGGATCGGCTCCGGGCTGATCGTGGCCGGCATCGTCACGCTCACGCTGCGGTGGATAGGCACCGGCGCGAGCCTGCCCATACTGCAGGGTGGCTGGCGGAGCCAGGGCGCTCAGTGCCTCTATGCGCTTGCGGCGTTCCTGCTGGTGAAGGTGCTGATCGATATCAACTCCACCTCGATGCACGGCTTCTATCGCGACCGGCTGGCTGTCGCCTACGGGGTGGTGCGCCGACGAGATGATGCCACGGGCAAGTACGTTGCGCTGGATGCGTCCTCGGCCCGGCTCAGCACGCTGCGCGAGGCGGGCGGCCGGACGCTGGTGATCTGCGCGGCGGCCAACTGCACGAAGAGCGGCGACCTTCCGCCCGGACGCGGCTGTGTCTCCTTCACCTTCACCCCCGAGACCATCGGCCTCAGCCGTGAACCGAGCGCGGACTACTCACCTCCTGGTGCCCGTGCGGAAACCAAGGCCTACGAGGACAAGGCGGGGTTGACGCTGTTCGACGCCGTCGCGGTGAGCGGCGCGGCGGTCTCGCCGGTCATGGGGAAGATGACCAGGCCGTCCATGCGGATCCTGCTAGCGGCGGCTGGCGTGCGGCTGGGAGTGTGGCTGGATAGCCCTGAGGCAGTGAAAGAACACAGCTTGCGGGCTCGCGAGCGGGCAGCCGCGAGGGCGCGGGCCGAGCAGCGGCGGCCCCGGCTGAGCAGCTGGCGGCGGCGCATCGCCGGGGTATCCCCCCGCTGGTTGCGGCGCGCCGGTTCGGCGATCCGCCGGCACTGGCTGCAGCCCGACCTCCAGCACCTGTGGGCAGAGGCCGCGGGGTCGCTGCACCTGGACGGCCGCTGGATCTACGTCACGGACGGCGGGCATTACGAGAATCTCGGCATGGTCGAGGCGCTGCGGCGCCAGCCTGACCATCTCGTCGTGGTCGACGCATCCGGGGACGCCACCGGCCAGTTCAGCACGCTCGGCCAGGCCATTGCGCTCGCCCGGTCCGAGCTCGGAGTGCAGGTCGACATCGACCCCTCCGATGACCTCAGGCCCGACCCCACATCAGGCCTGTGCCAGAAGCCCTACGCCACCGGCAGCTTCAGCTACCCGGAGGAAACGGCTGGTCTGCACCATCTCGTCTATCTCAAGCTGGCCGTCCCCGTCGGCGCGCCCCTGGACGTGCTCGCGTACCGGCAGAGACACACCACGTTCCCGACGGACAGCACCCTGCAGCAGCTCTACGACGACCAGGAATTCGAGGCCTACCGCGAACTCGGCTACCACTGCGCGCAAGCGGCAATGAAGAACATCACGTACCAGCGCCCGCCGGGGATCGCGCCGGTCATCCTGGCCGCCGCCAGAACAGACCGCGCTTAGGTGGACTGGCCGGTCAGCAGTCGAAGAAATGACACGGGCTTCGCGCTGGCCTGCGGATTCACATGCGAGGCGTTGCCGAGCCTTACCGAGCATTTCTGGATGTCTCACGGCACACAGACGGCGCGGCGGGAGGTGAATGACAGGTGGGGATCTACCTGAGGCTGGCTCCCGGGGTCCGGGTGCGCCTTACCCGGCGCGGCTGGCGTCCTCTAAGGCC
>DATGVY010000335.1:0-3240 GCA_035299845.1 Streptosporangiaceae bacterium | reverse complement strand
GCGCGGGAGACGGCGCCGGGCCACAGTCGTTACTGATCGTTTACGTGTCGGCTGGATTTCATGCGATCAACGCCGGGTAATCAACGCTACGCTTAGTAGTCACAGAGGCGCGTTTGGTAACTCAGAGTGAGAGCTGGTCAGGCGCGCCGTGCACGGGGGAGTGGCGTGTTCGGAATGGGACGGTCGGGCGGTAGGAGCGGTAGGACGGGGGCGGTGCCGGGAGCGGGCGCGGCGTCGCCGCGCCCGCCCCGGACGCGGGTCATCGCGCTGGCGGCGGCGATCGTCGCGGTGATGGTGACGGCGGCGACCTATGCGCTCGCGCACGCCCCGGCCGGCCGCCAGCCCGCGGCAGCGAGCGTGCAGCGGGCCTCGCTGGCCGGCCAGGCCACCGGCATGGCGCCACTGCGGGTGATCTCCACCTCGCCCGCGCCCGGAGCCCGCGGCGCCGATGGCGGCAATCCCGTCGTGGTGACCTTCTCCGCGCCGCTGGCGGCCGGCTCGCCGATGCCGAGCGTGAAGCCGGCCGTCCCGGGCAGCTGGCGGCAGTCCGGCGCGTCGCTCTCGTTCCGGCCGGATGTACCGTTCAGGCCGTCGAGCCACTTCACGGTGCGGATCCCGGCAGGCCGGGATGGCGTCAGGTCGGCCTCCGGCGGACTGCTCGCCCGGCCGGTTGTCGCGGGCTTTCGCACGAGGGCGTGGTCCACCCTGCGGCTGAGCGAACTGCTCGCCCAGCTCGGCTACCTGCCGCTGTCGTGGAGCCCGCTCGGCAGCGGGCCCGGCTTGCGGGCCGGCCCGGGCACCGGTGCCGGGGCCGGGGCCGCGCGTCAGGGCCTCGCCGCCCAGATCGCGGCCGCCTACAGCCCGCCGCCCGGCACGTTCAGCTGGCAGCGCGGGTACCCGGCGTCGCTGCGCAGCCACTGGCGGGCGGGCCGGCCCAGCCTGATCCTGAAGGGCGCGGTGATGGCCTTCCAGGCACAGCACGGGATGACGATGAACGGCGTCGCCGGGCCCGGCGTCTGGACCGCCATCTTCCGCGCCGCGGACCGCGGCCGCGCCAACCAGGCCGGCTATACCTACGCCGTCGCCAGCAAGGGAAACCCGGAGACCCTGACCATCTGGCATGACGGCCGCATCGTGCTGCGCAGTGACGCCAATACCGGCATCCCGGTCGCGCCGACGGCCGACGGCACGTTCCCCGTGTACCTGCGGTTCCGCTTCCAGATCATGCAGGGGACTAACCCGGATGGCAGCAGTTACGCCGATCCCGTCGAGTATGTCGCCTACTTTGACGGCGGCGACGCCGTGCACTTCTTCCCGCGCGGTTCCTACGGATTCCCGCAGAGCCTGGGCTGCGTCGAGCTGCCGATGGCGGCGGCGGCGAAAGCCTGGCCGTACCTCACCTACGGAAGCCTGGTGACTGTCGCTGGATGAGCAACGCAGGCGCCGTCTGAGCAGCGGATACACCGCCGGCCCGGCGGCGGGCACGGCAACGGGCTGACAAGCAAGCGCCCGCTAGCCGGCCGACAAGAGCCGGACACGGATTCATGGCGACGGGGGCCGTCATGAATCCGTGTCCATTTCTCGCTGAATTCTTTACCCGAGCATGCCTCGGCTGGCACAACTGGCACCTAGAGTCACAGACTTAGAGTGCCTGGGACGCACCCAGGCCAGCGGCCAGTTTGCCCGCCGGATGGGGGGCCAGGTAAAGGCGAGGAGCCTATCTTGCTCAGTGTGGGACGGCTCCGTAGCCGCGTCATGATCTTGGCCATGGTCATCGTCGCGCTGCTGGCCACCGGGACGTGGTTCGCGCTGAGCCACGCGCAGGCCAAGCAGGCCGGGCGCGCGACGGCCGCCGGCGGGCACGCGCGGCAGGTATCGGACTCCTCACAGGACCAGTCCGCCGCGCAGCCGCTGCAGGTGCTGTCGGTGACCCCGGCACGCCACGCCAGGCACGTGAACGGCGCCGCCCCTGTGCGCATCCAGTTCTCCGCCGCGCTCGCCGCCGGCTCGCCGATGCCGAGCGTGTCACCGCACATCGCCGGCCACTGGCAGCGATCGGGCGCCACGACCATCGTGTTCACGCCGAAGAAGGGCTTCGCCCCGCAGGCGCTTGTCACCATCCGCATCCCGGGCGGGGTGTCCGGCGTGAAATCGGCCAGCGGCGGCACGCTGGCCCAGCACCTCGCCGTACGGTTCCGGGTCGGCACCTGGTCGACGACAAGGCTTGATCAGCTGCTCGCCCAGCTCGGCTACCTGCCGCTGACCTGGACACCGCTGTCCGGCGCCGTCAATCCCGCGGCCAGCGACGCCGCCGGGCAGCGCTCCGCCGCGTTCAGCCCGCCGGCCGGGATCTTCAGCTGGCAGCAGGGATACCCCCGCGAGCTGCGCACGTTCTGGCGGCAGGGCCGGCCGAGCCTGGTGCTCAAGGGCGCCGTCATGGCCTTCGAGGCCGACCACGCGATGACGATGGACGGGATCGCCGGGTCCGCGGTCTGGCACGCGCTGCTGCGGGCAGTGGCGGCCGGGCAGCAGAACGCGCACGGCTACACGTACGCGCGCGCCACGAAGAAGAGCCCGGAGACGCTGACGATCTGGCATAACGGTCACGTCGTGTTCCGCAGCCTGACCAACACCGGCATCCCGGTCGCGCCCACTGCCGACGGCACCGCCCCGGTCTACCTGCGGTACCGCTTCCAGGTCATGAAGGGGACGAACCCGGACGGATCCAAGTACGCCGACCCGGTGCAGTTCGTCGCCTACTTCCGGGCAGGCGAGGCCGTGCACTACTTCCCGCGCGCGTCCTACGGATTCCCGCAGAGCCTGGGCTGCGTCGAGCTGCCGCTCGCGGCGGCGGCCAGGGCCTGGCCGTACCTGACCTACGGAAGCCTCGTCACCGTCTCGCCGCCGCCTGCCTGACCAGGCAACTGGCTGCGAGCGGGCGAGCCGGACTCAAGCGCGGCCCTGAGCGCGGGCCGCGAGCTGATGCCCAGGTTCCGGTAGCTGCTCGTCAGGTGATTCTCGGCGGTCCGCTGGGTGACGAGCAGAGCCTGAAGCCATCTCCCAGGCCCGAGGCCGGCTGGGCATCGATAGCATTCGCAGTACCGGCGGCAGTCGCCGCCTGCCTCACCACAGCCGTAGGAGCCACCGTGCCTGCCGACAAGCTTCACGTCACCCTCGCCGGACGCGAGCACGTGGTGGAAGCCGGCACGACGGCCGGCCAGGCGCTGGAACTGACGACCA
>DATGVY010000334.1:0-2868 GCA_035299845.1 Streptosporangiaceae bacterium | reverse complement strand
GCGGGCCGCCTGGTCGGCCTTCCTGTACTCGTGGAAATGACCGGGGTGATACAGGTGCGACCGGGTGCCTCCGGCCGCCAGCGCGGGCCCGACCAGCACCAGGGTGTGCTTCCACAGCCGGCTGGCCCTGACCGTGGCGGCCAGGTCAGCGAGCTCGCAGCGCAGCACCAGCTCGTCCGGCCAGGTCACCCGGTATGCGATCACGCACGGCGTGCCGGCCGGATAGCCGCCGGCCAGCAGCTCATCTTGCAGCTGCCCGGACCTCGCCGCGGACAGGAACAGCGCCATCGTGGTGCCGTGCCTGGCCAGCTCGGCGACGTGCTCGCCGGGCGGCATCGGCGTCTTGCCGCCGCCCAGCCTGGTGAGGATCACCGACTGCGCCACCGCGGGGATGGTCAGCTCCCGCCCGATGCTGGCCGCCGCGGCGGTGAAGCTGGACACGCCGGGCACGATCTCCGTCGCCAGGCCAAGCTCGCGGCAGCGGTCCAGTTGCTCCTGCACCGCTCCCCACAGGGCCGGGTCGCCGGAATGCACCCGCGCAACCTGCAGGCCCTCCGCACTCGCCCGCTGGTAGAGCGGCAGCACCCCCTCCAGCGGCAGCAGCGCCGAGTCAACGATCTGCGCGCCCGCCCGCGCGTGCGCGAGGACCCCCGGATGCACCAGGCTGGATGCCCAGATCACTACGTCGGCGGCGCCGATCGCCGCTACCGCGCGCAGCGTCAGCAGGTCGGGCGCGCCAGGCCCGGCGCCGACGAACGTCACCTTGCCCGCGCTCACCGCTGGCCGCCTAGCCTGCTGCCGCGCCCGGCCCTGGCCCGGACCGTGACCAGCGTGGACAGGTAGGGCACCGGCCCGCCGCCGGACAAGCCGGCGGCCGGCCTGATGTCCTCGCCGGGCAGTCCGAGCCGCGCGCCGAACACCGCATCGTCCAGCCGCCCCGCAGCGCGCAGCAGGCCGAGCACCGCTTCCACGCCGGGACCTGCCGCGGACCCCAGCTTGTAGCCGACCACAGTGTCGTGCATGGCCAGCGCCTCGGCCAGCGCGTCAGCGCCAGCGGTGAGCGGGAGCAAGACCAGCGACTCCGTGCCCTCCGTCAGCACCGTGCCGCTCCTGGCGGCGAGGTCCGACGCGGCGGTGATGCCGGGGACGGTCTCGATCGTGACGTCGGCAGCCAGCCCGGTCACGGTCTGCGCCAGGTAGCTGAACGTCGAGTAGATGGCCGGATCGCCGATGGTCGCGAAAGCCACCGTCCGCGCTCCGACCGCGAACGCCGCGGCCACCCCGCGCGCGGCGGCATCCCAGGCGGCGGCCCGGCCCGGAGTGACGGCGCCTGGTTCGTTCAGCGCGAAGGCGATGCGGCGGATTCTGGCCGCGTCGGCGTGCGCGCGGACAGTGGCCTCCGCCCGGCCTTCCTCCGCGCAGTCCTCCTCGCCCGGCCGGGCCAGCACGGGCACGAAGACCTGATCGGCGGCGCGCAGCACCCGGATGGCCTTGACGGTGATCAGCTCGGGGTCCCCTGGCCCGACGCCCACCCCGATCAGCCGCCGCATCGCGCCGCCCCGGCCGCTGCTGCGAACCTGGCCGCGAACGATGGCTGGCCCGCCCAGTGCAGGTGCAGGTAGGACGCCACGGTGCGGCCGCGGATGAACCCCTCGCGGGTACCGGAGGAAAGCTCCCACGCAGGGCTATCCCTCTTTTCACTGGTAACGGAGGTTCGGTGGAACTCATGCCCGCGTACCGGTTCGCCGACCCGGGCGATGACAGAGTCGGCAGCGGCAACCGCCGAGCGGTAGCCAACGGTCAGCTTCGGCGTCATCGCCGCGTCGGCGCCGATCACCCCGCACATCGGCTGGCCGTCCAGCGTCCTGGCCAGGTACAGCAGCCCGGCGCACTCGGCAGCAACCGGGGCGCCAGCTGCGGCCAGGGCGGCGACCTGGCGGCGCATCGGCTCGTTGGCGGCCAGCTCGCTGGCGTGAACCTGCGGGAACCCCCCGCCGATGAGCAGCCCGGCGGCACCTTCGGGCAGCGAGGAGTCGGTCAGCGGGTCGAAGCGGGCGACCTGGGCGCCGGCCGCCGTCAGCAGCTCGGCCTGCTCGGCATAGCCGAACGTGAACGCCGGTCCCCTGGCGATCGCGATCACCGGCCCGGTCCCGGTCCTGGTCCCGTGCCCGATCCCGGGCCCGGTCCATGATCCCGGGGATTTCTCAGTCATAGTGACTGAGAAATCCCCGGGATCATGGACCAGCGCCACGGCGGGGTCCCAGCGGGCCGCCATGAGGGGCGGCGCGGCGGTGGCGAGCGCCATCAGCGCGCCGATGTCGCAGGAGGCGCTGATCAGCGCGCCCAGCTGGGCGACCGTGCGCTCCGCGCTGGCCAGCCGCTCCGCGGCCGGGATCAGCCCGAGGTGGCGTGACGGCGTGGCGATCGCGTCGGTGCGCCTGATCGCGCCGAGGACCGGCATCCCGATGCCGTCCAGCGCGTCCCGCAGCAGCCGCTCGTGCCGGCCGGAGCCGACCCGGTTGAGTATGACCCCGGCCAGCCCGGTCGCCGGGTCGTAGTCGCGGAAGCCGGCCACCAGGGCCGCCACCGAGCGCCCGACCGCGGCCGCGTCGACCACCAGCACGACCGGCGCGGCCAGCAGCCTGGCCAGGTGCGCGGTGGAGCCGAAGCCGGGATCGTCGGGCAGGTCCAGGTGGCCGGCTGCGCCGGCTGGCGCTGCGCTGGCCTGGACGGTGCTGGCCTGGCCGGTGCTGGCCTGGCCGGTGCTGGCCTGGCCGATCCCGCCGCAGCTGACGCTGGCCTGGACGGTGCTGGCCTGTCCGGTGCTGGCCTGGCCGATCCCGCCGCAGCTGACGCTGGCCTGGATGG
>DATGVY010000333.1:0-4795 GCA_035299845.1 Streptosporangiaceae bacterium | reverse complement strand
TTCCGCGCTGCCGGGCAGGCACGGGGGCCGACGGCGGCGGCAGTGCGGCCGGCACCGGCGGCCGCGAGGTGACCGGCGGCGCGGACAGCCCAGGCCCGGATGGTCCCGGCGGCCAGCCGGGCTGACGGCCGGCGGCTCGGGGAATGCCGGGCCAGGGGATATCCGTTACAAATCCTGCGGCATCAGCCTTCCGGTGCCCGCGTCAAGCGCGGCAGTCCCGGCAGGTGCGAACATGGCGGGCACCGGCCGTACCGCCAGTTTCCCGGCGGTGACCGGGAGCAACCCGGAGGAGGCGACGGTGGGAGTATTCGGTTTTCACAAGACGCGGATGATCACGGCCGACGAGGCGCTGCCCGGCCGGGCTTCGCCGATGCCGGTGCCCGCGCGGCACGCGGTGCTCGATGCGCCGCTGCGGCCGCCGTATCCGGCCGGCAGCGAGATCGCGGAGTTTGCGCTTGGCTGCTTCTGGGGCGCCGAGCGGATCTTCTGGCAGACGCCGGGCGTGATCACCACCGCGGTCGGGTACGAGGGCGGCTACACGCCGAACCCGACCTACGAGGAAGTCTGCAGTGGCCAGACCGGCCATACCGAGTCGGTGCGGGTGGTCTTCGACCCGGCGGAGACCAGTTACGGGGAGCTGCTCCGGGTTTTCTGGGAGGCGCACGACCCGACCCAGGGCATGCGCCAGGGCAATGACCGGGGCACCCAGTACCGGTCGGCCATCTTCTACGCCACCCCGGAGCAGGAGGCGGCGGCGCGCGAGTCGCTAGCGGCGTACCAGAAGCGGCTGGCCGATTCCGGGTTCGGGGAGATCACCACCGAGGTGTCCCCGGCCGGCGAGTTCTATTTCGCCGAGGACTACCACCAGCAGTACCTGCATAAGGTACCCGGCGGTTACTGCGGCATCGGCGGGACTGGCGTCTCCTGCCCGGTAGGAGTGGCCCGGGCGGACGGCTGAGGTTGGTTGGCGTCAGTCCGGCGGCGCCGGAGCCGTCACCCGTGCCAGGCCTGCGCTGCTCCCTGATGCTCGCGATCTGCTGCTCGCCTTCTCCAGCGTCGCGATGGATGAGGACATCGTGGAGGGAGCCATGAACGAGCCCGGCCGCGGGCTGCGCTCGCTGGACGCCATCCACCTCGCCACCGCACGCATCCTCGGCCCGGATCTCGATGCCGTCGTCAGCTATGACGACCGCCTGACCAAGGCCGCGAACGATGCGGGCCTGACCACAGTGTCTCCCCGCGATTGAGCGCAGCCCAGTTCCGGCAGCTATGACTACCACCAGCAGTATCTTTCCAGCGGTAAACCCGAACGGGTGCTGGAGCGTAGGCGGGTTGGCGTCAATCGCCGGTGTCAGATCGCGACCACTCCCCTCGACATGGCGCCGCGGCAGCGAGATGAGCGCTGGGATGAATGGGGGATCCAGTTCCCGGCTTTAGGTTGATCATGCTGCACATGATCAAGGAGGCTGCCTGCCACGCGGGACACCTTGACGCGGCAAGACGGCCCGATGGACCGGGAATGGGGGCAGCGCACTGCGAGCTTCACAGACCCTGACGGTCATATCTGGGAGATCGCGCAGACGCTGTCACAAGCGGAGGGCCCATAGCGACGTGGGCCGTCTAACCAGCAATCGGGTACGACAACCTGGCCTGCGGCCCCGCGAGGCTAGAGGGTTCCCGGGTGATCGAGGGGACCGGCGTGACGCATCTGTATTACCGCGTCCGCAAGGACGGCTGATGCGGCCCTGGGCCGGACGGAGTAGGCGGCGGCCACGATGGCCGGCCGCCCGCTCGGCCGGATGCTATCTGGCTCGCCAGCCTGTCATGCGTGCGCCATTTCCGGGGCTGGTTGCCGGGAGCCTGTTGAGTCCGCGGGTACCTTTTCGGACTCCTGCAGAATCTTGCCTAGCAGAGCACCGCTCGCAGCGCCGACGCCAGATTTCAGGATTTTTCTGACCACCCGGAATCTATCTTCTGACAGGGCAGTCTTAGCTAGAGCAAGATCAGTTAGTTCAACGATCAAGGCGACGGCAGCAGCGCTGATCACCTTGGTTACTACACGTGAACGCATCTGACCAATCCTCCTCACGAGAAGTGACCCGGCCGGGCGCTCCGCTCGGTCACGGTCTCATCGCGGCGGCAAGCCCGGCCTGCCCCGGCCGGCCCCGGCCGGCTTCCAGGCCGGCCGGGCCTGCGATCCGCCGGACCGCGGCGATGAACGGCATGAGCAGCACTACGCCGTAGAGCAGCCCGCTGATGATGTCGGTGAACCAGTGCTTGCTGAGGTACTCCCGGCAGTAAGCCTGGTTAAAGGAGAGGGCAGCCAGCGCGCCGACGGCCCAGACCTTCCCGCGATAGCTGCCGCTGAACTCCCGCCAGAGCAGGTGGGCGATCAGGCCGTAGAACAGGATGACCCGGTCAGGGCCGCCCGCGGGGTAGGTGCCGTTAGGGCTGCCCGGCGGGCCCGGCCGGGCGAACGTATACCGCAGCGCGAGCGTGGCATAGTGATCCACCATGATTGCGGCCCCGAGCGCGGCCGGCGGCAGCCACTTCTGCTTGCGCCAGCTCACCGCGAGGCAGGCCGCCGCCGTGCCAGCTGCGCCCCAGGTAGTCCAGGTGTTGCCGACCTTGTTGAACCGCTCCATTACCGCAGCCCACCAGTTCACCCGATGGCTCTCGGTCCAGCGGAAGATCGGCTCGTCGATCGCCGGGCCATGCTTCACGATAGGCGGGCCAAGCAGTGCCATCACGCCGTACGACACGACCCCCCCAGCGCAGCTGAGAGCGCCAAACCGGATGAGGTCCGGCATCCAGTCAGGCCGCGCCGCCAGCGCGCCAGAAGGCGAGCGGGAGGCTTCCTGGATAGCGGCGGAGGCGGCGGCCGGCTGGTCGCCACCGCCAGCGCCGGTATCAGTGACCTCGGCAAGCTCGGCGCCGTCCCGTCCCGCCCGCCCGGCGGTGCCTGCTGGATTCGTTCCGCCCAGGCCGGCCGGATCATCGGCGGCGGCCAGGGCAGGCGAGACCGGCGCCCGCCGGGCCACGATGACCGTGGCCGCCGCAATCGCAGCCAGGCCAGCGGGCCAGAGCGCCACGAGAAGATACCGACGCATTCCTATCTGCCTCCCTGTGTCGCGCAACGGGCCTTCGCCCTGAAGATGACCGGCCTGCCTGGGCAGGCCGGCGGTGTTGCGCCGACCGCTCCTACGTGTTCCCGGCCGCGTGCTCGTGGTGCCTTGCCTCTGCCGCGGGACACGCGGAGCTTCGGAAAGCGCCGCCCCGAATCCTAGCGCGGACCCGCCGAGAGCGACCGGCCAGGCATGGCTGTCAGGCTGAGAGCCGGTGCCGGGTGCCCGCCCGGGGCTCAGGCGACGATGGCGTAAAGGACGTACCCGTAGCTGATGGCGGTCGCGGCTGGGTGCCTGGCGAGCCAGGCCTGAGCGACGTGGGCGGGGAACTCGATGTGCAGGACGGCATCGAGATCGGCCCGGCTGTCGAAGGCCCACCCCGAGTGCACCTCGCGGCGGATCGCGCCGCGCTCGCGCCACCAGGCGTCGGTGGCGTCCGCCTTCTTGCGCGCTCCCGCCGACGAGGACGCCGCCAGCAGCGTGGCGAACTCGCCCCACCGGTAGTCGTTATCCACCACAACGAGGGCGCCGCGCGGGCGAAGTGCACGCAGCACCTCCGTCAGGCCGGCGTCACCGCTGGGCGGGAAGAAATAGGCGAACCTCGCATGCACCACGTCGACGGACGCAGCGGGCAGCCCCAGGTGCTCGGCCGATCCGGCCGCGACCTCGACGCCGGGCAGCCCGGCGGTTCTCGCGGCTGCCCTCGCCCCTAGCGCCGGATCTGGCTCGATGCCGATGACCCGGCCGGCTTCCCCGGCGTACCTGGTCAGCCAGAATCCCGTTCCGCAGCCGAGGTCGACAATGGTCCGGCCTGCCCACGGTGCGAGCCGGCGCATTGCATCAAGTACGTGGCCACCCCGGTCGAGCGCCCTGTTCTCGATCTCGTAGGTGACGGGGTTATTGCCGATGTTCGGCGCGAACCGCCAGTCAGGGAAGGCCGTGCGTGCCTCGCCCGCCGCCAGGTGCCGTCCGCCGTGCCTGCGCGGCCGGCCGGGCTGTGTCATCGCGATCACCCGGACATCCTGGCAGACGCGCCAGGCGGGGCGGCGTCCGGCCGAGGGCTGGTCAGCGGGCTGACGCGACCGCCGTCACGCAGGGCCCGCCCGCATCGGCGCCCCGGGCAGCGTGACAGTCGTCCCCTCCTGCGGGTTGCCGAGGTGGGCCCAGATCCTGTTCAGCTCGGCCTGGTAATACAGCGCCTGGAGGCTGAGGACAAATGCACCGATAATGCCGATCACGCCATTGCAGCTGCGCTGCATTCCGGCGGCCTCCTGCATCTGCGCAATCCGGTCACCGGTCCGGTAAATCGAAACAAATGGCGGAACGATGATTATCCAGCCGATCAGAATCGCTAGCAGCGACAGCACGGGGTTGACCTGTATCCGCTCGTCGAAGTCGCGGGCCTCGCAATTAATCTTGTACCACCACACCAGATGGTAGATACCGAGCGTGATGAGTGGCCAGACCAGCCACACGAGGACAATGTTCCTGGTCTTGCCTGCGCGTCCTGTCATGCTCTCCCCTGATGCGTCGGCGGGCGTATTCTGCTACCGCGCTGGCCCGAATCGCAGCGCGCGGTTTCCCAGGCTGAAATGTTGCCCGGATTTGCGCTGGCGGGCAACGCGCCGGGCCGTGTCGGCAGATAACCCGCCCAGAATGGCGGGGAATGT
>DATGVY010000332.1:0-5719 GCA_035299845.1 Streptosporangiaceae bacterium | reverse complement strand
GCCCGCACTGCCCTCGATGAGCACCACCCATGAGTTACCCGATGCCGCCTCACCGGCGACCGCCTCAAGCTGGCTGAGCTCGGCTCGCCTGCCCACGAAGTCCGTGCTGAAACCAGAATTGCCGCAGCACGGCTTAATACCGCGCGCCATTGTCGCTCCCCATGCGTAACTATGTGTGAAGATATTCCGCCTAAAGTCATTGCCTCGTTATAGCGATTGACGGATATTACGTGGCTCCGGTTCACGGAGGCTTCCCCTTGGCGGCGCCGGCGCCTGTCATCCAGCCCGCACGCAGCCCGGCCGGACGCTGGTGCGGCGGCTGGGCTAGGGTGCCGAACGTGACAGCCCCCCCGGCCGCTGCCGGCCCCGCGTCCGGGCGGGCCGGACCGGCGCATCTCCCTGTCCCGCTTCGTCTCGTCCTGGAGGACGGGCAGGTCGTGGCCGAGCCCGGCCGCGGGCAATGGATGCGCCGCAACCCCATAGCCGAGCCGTAGCCGGCGGGGAAAACGCCAGCAGCACGCCGCCTCCCGGTGAGGCGCCGGGGCGGCCGGCGGTCAGCCTTTCAGGTGCCGGCCGAAGAAGTCGAAGACTTTCGCCCAGCCGTCCATCGCCGCCTGGGGCCGGTACATCGGGGTGTGGTAGTAGAAGAAGGCGTGGCTGGCACCGTCGTAGCGGTGGAACTCATGCGTCTTGCCGAGCCGCTTCAGTTCGGCCTCGTGCAGGTTCACCTGCTCGGGCGACGGATAGGAGTCATCGTTGCCGAACAGCCCGAGCAGGGGCGCCGTGAGACCGGCGGTGTAGTCGATCGGGGCGACCGGCTGGGCCTCGGAGAGATCGTCCTTCGACATGATCACTCCCCCTCCCCACAGATCGGCGACCGCGTCGAAGCCGGTCACACGGGAGGCGGCCAGCAGCGCGTGGCGGCCACCCGAGCACGTGCCAATGATGCCGGCTTTGCCGTTGCTGTCCGGCCGGGCCTTCAGCCACTGGAGCGCGGCCCCGCAGTCGGTGACCACGCTGTCGTCGTGCACTCCTCCCTGGGAGCGGACCAGGGCCGCGACGTCGTCGGGGGTGCCGTGGCCAAATCGGCAGTACAGGTCGGGGCAGATCACGGTGTACCCGTGGCGCGCCAGCCGTTCGGCGAACTCCCGGTAGAACTCGTCCCAGCCGGGCAGGTGGTGCACGGCCACGACCCCGGGGGCCGGGCCTTCTGCGATCGGCCTGGCCACCCAGGCGTGAATCTCATCCCCGTTGCCGCCGGGATAGGTGACCACTTCCGCCGTAAGGCCAGCGCGAGCGCCGGTGTCGAACGAATTCCACATGGTTATTCCTTTGCGTAGTTCCGGCAGCTCGCGCAGTTTCGGGGCGTTCCAACCGTGACTTCACTTGGCCGATCTTGCGTCGGCGTCAGCCTAACGGGGGCCGCCGCGCACCATATCCTCCGGACGGCCAGATCGTTGGCCATGCGGTGCGACGACTGCCCCGTGCCGCGGCGGCCAGGGTTAGGGTGCTGAACGTGACCGCGCCCCGGGTGGCCGTCGGCCCTGTGCTCCGCGATTCCGCCTGCCAGGCCATCCGCGATGGCGGCGGCGAGCCCACGGGCGTCAACGCGGCGGCCGACGCGCTCGTCTGGCTTGATCCCGCCGACACCGGCGGGCTGCGGCGAGCGCTCGCCGTCGCGAGCTCGGCCCGCTGGGTCCAGCTCCCGATGGCCGGCGTGGAGCGGGTGGCCACCGCCGGGATACTCGATCCCGGGCGGACCTGGACATCGGCGAAAGGCGCTTACGCCGAGCCGGTCGCCGAGCACGCCCTGGTCCTCGCCCTGGCCGGGCTGCGCTTGCTGCGCCAGCGCATCACCGCCCGGTCGTGGGGAAAGCCCGCCGGGGAGAGCCTCTACGACGAGCCGGTCACCATCCTGGGCGGCGGCGGCATCACCGCGAGCCTGCTGGACCTGCTCGCCCCGTTCCGGGTCGCGGCCACCGTGGTGCGCCGCAGCGCCGATCCGGTCCCCGGAGCGGCGCGCACGCTGCCGCAGGCCCGGCTGCACGAGGCACTCGCCGGCGCGCGGGTTACCTTCCTGGCCCTCGCGCTCACGCCCAGCACCGAGCGGATCATCGGGTCCGCCGAGCTGGACGCGATGCGAACGGACTCCTGGCTGGTCAACGTCGCCCGCGGACGTCACGTCGATACCGGTGCGCTGGTAGCCACACTGCGCAGCGGCGCCATCGGCGGGGCGGCGCTCGACGTGACCGACCCGGAGCCGCTGCCCGACGGGCACCCGCTCTGGGCGCTGGAGAACTGCATCATCACCCCGCACACCGCCGACACCCCGGAAATGGTCGAGCGGCTGCTGGCCCGGCGCATTCGGGACAACGTCGCCAGGTTCTCGGCCGGCGAGCCGCTGCTCGGGCTGGTCGACCCAGCAGCAGGGTACTGAGCCACGAGCAGCGGCCTAGCCGGCCCTGCCCGGCACGGTAGGCAAGAGCCGTTCGAGCAACTCATCGTTGATGGTCGGCCGCCGCATTGGCGCCACGCCGTGGCGCGTCAAGCTCCCCCCGGCCGCCCGCCGCCGCCCGCCGCTCGACGCTCCGGACCGCGGCGCGCAGGTGCGCCACGTGACGCTCGGCCACCTGGGCCACGGTCAGCACCGTCATCCGCCAGGTCAAGTTGACGCAGCCGAGCACCTGATCGCCGACCCGGATCGGCATCGCGATCGAGTTCCGGCGGTCGTCCACCTGGTCCCGCGGCCGACTGTAGTCACCGCCGAAGTCCGGCGCGCGCACGCTGTACCCATGCTGCCGCGTCTGCTCGACGAACGCCCGCACGGCGGCTGGATCACGGGCCAGCTCGTGGCCGGGCAGGTCACGCTCCCGCAGCCGACGGAGGATCGCTTCGCGCTCCTGATCAGGACAGAACGCGAGGTAGGCGCGGCCCGACGCGGACCGCAGGATGTTCGCGCGGAAGCCGCATGGCGCCGGTGCCACATAGTCGAAGCAAGCGCGCGGGCTGTTGGTCTCGATCACTTCCATGTAGTCGAGCCGCGGCACCGACAGCACCGAGGGCCACGGCACCCGCGCGCACAGCCGTTCCAGCACCGGGGAGGCAACCTCACCGAGCCAGTCCGCGTCGTCGAACGGCGCTCGCCGCTGCAGCATGTGGCTGGGCAGGAACGCGCCATCGGCCATGCGCTGCCACACCAGGCCGCGGCCGGCCAGCGTATGCAGAATGCGGATCAGTGTGCTTTTCGGGATCCCGGTCTCCCGGTGCAGGTCGTGCAGGCTGGCCGCGGCCTGCGGCCGGCGCATCAGCCGGCCGAGCTCCCCCCGGCGATCGAGCGGGCCATGGCCGAGGCCGATTCGGCCTTCGGAGATCCCCGGGTTTACCTGGAGCGCTACATCACGGCTGGCCGCCACGTCGAGGTACAGCTGCTCGGCGACGGCACAAACGTGATCCATCTCGGCGACCGGGACTGCTCGGTGCAGCGGCGCTACCAGAAACTGGTTGAGGAGGCACCCGCGCCGCTGCTCGAGGCCGACCTGCGGGCCGAGATGCGCCGGATGGCCGTCGTGTTCGGCGAGCACCTCGGCTACCGCGGCCTCGGCACCGTGGAGTTCCTGGTCGACTGCGCGCGCGGCTGCTTCAATTTCCTCGAGATGAACGCCCGGATCCAGGTCGAGCATCCGGTCACCGAGGCCATCTGCGGGCTCGATCTCGTCGCTGAGCAGATCGCGATCGCGGAGGGGTGCCCGCTGCGCCTGACTCAGGACGACGTCGAGCTCACCGGCCATGCGATCGAGTGCCGGATCAACGCTGAAGACGCGACGGACGGCTTCCGGCCGAGCCCGGGGACCGTCACCGATGCGGTCTTCCCGGCCGGCCAAGGAATCCGGGTGGACACGCACATACAGGCGGGCGCGGCGGTTCCGCCGTGGTACGACTCGCTACTGGCCAAGCTCATCGTGAGCGGCCGGGACCGCGCGGAGGCGCTGGCGCGGCTGCGCGGGGCGCTGGCCCGCTGCGAAATCGGCGGCGTGGCCACGACGATCCCGATGCACGCCGCGCTGGCCGCACAGCCTGAGTTCGCCCGCGGTGGCGTGGACACCGGCTGGCTCGCCCGGTTCCTGGAGCAGCAGGCCGGCGTCCGGCTGGCGGCCGGAGCACCCCGTGGCTGAGATCCAGCTCGTCGACGTCTCACTGCGCGACGGCAACCAGAGCCTCTGGGGCGCGACGGGGCTGACCACGGCGCACATCCTGCAGATCACCCCGGTCATGGACCGGGTCGGCTTCCTGGCGCTTGACTACACCTCAAGCACCCACATGGGGGTGGCGGTGCGCACCCACCGGGAGGATCCATGGGAGCGGATCCGGCTGACCCGCGCGGCAGCCCCGCGGACGCCTCTGCAGTTCATCGGGTCCGGCCTGCGCTTCATCTCCTGGGAGCCGGTCCACCCCGACCTGATGCGGCTGGCCTACCAGCGGCTGGTGGCGGCCGGGATCTCCCGGTTCGTCGTGCTGGATCCGATGCACGACATGGCGGCCGTGCTGCAGACTGCGCGGACGATCCGCGAGGCCGGCGGCGAGATAATCGCCGCGCTGACCTACACGATCAGCGCGGTGCATGATGACGCGTACTACGCGGACCTGGCCGGCCAGATGGCGGCGTCGCCGGATATCGATCGCGTCTACGTCAAGGACCCGGCCGGCCTGCTGACGCCCGAGCGCGCACGCACGCTGCTGCCCGCCGTCCGGGCGCGGCTCGGGGCCGTGCCCCTGGAGCTGCACTCGCACTGCACCATCGGCCTGTCCCCGCTGACTTACCTGGCCGCCGCCGACCTCGGTGTCGAAGTGCTGCAGGTGGCCTGCGGGGCGCTGGCCAACGGGACCTCGCTGCCCAGTGCCGAGCAGGTCGTGGCCAACCTGCGGGAACTCGGCCACACGGTAGACCTCGACGACCGGCTGCTGGCGATGGTGGCGGGATACTTCACCCGCCTGGCACGGGCTCAGTCGCTCCCGGCCGGGACCCCGCAGTCCTACGATGCGTCGTTCCTGCGGCATCAGGTCGCTGGCGGCGTGGTCACCACCATGCAGCGCCAGCTTGCCGAGCTGGGGCTCGCTGACCGCTTCGGCGCGGTCATGGACGAGGTCAGCCGGGTGCGCGCCGAGCTGGGCTATCCGATCATGGTCACGCCCTTTCCGCAGATAGTGTGCGGGCAGGCGTTCTACAACGTGATCGGCACCGAGCGCTACGGCAACGTCTCCGACCAGGCAATCCGGTATGTGCTCGGCAGATTTGGGCGGCCGACGGCACCAGTGGATGAGAACGTGCGGGACCGCATCCTGTCCCGCCCGCGCGCCGTCCAGCTGCAGGCGGAGCCCCCGCCGGCCTCTCCCGGCGAGCTGCGCAAACGCTTCCCGCCCGGCATCAGTGACGAGGAACTCCTGCTCCGGGCGACGATGCCGGCCGATCAGGTCGACGCGATGCTGGCGGCGGGCCCAGCCAAGCGGCATTACAACCCTGACCTCGCGCCGGTCCTGGAGCTTCTGGCCGGGCTCGGGGCCAGGCCGCCGGTATCAGGCCTCGTCATCGAGAAGCCCGGCTTCCGCATGGAACTACGCGGCGGCGACAGTAATAGGGGAATCCGTGGCTGACCCCAGCGCAGGCGTGCCCGCGGCGGTGCAGGAGCGGCTGCGCACGGTCCGCGGCTTCGTCTTCGACATG
>DATGVY010000331.1:0-3801 GCA_035299845.1 Streptosporangiaceae bacterium | reverse complement strand
CCATGCGATTCCGTATGACCTCGGCGGCCCGACATGCCGCTGCAACGTGTCAGCGGAGTGTCGGCATCATCACCGGCTGAAACAGCTCAACGGTTGGCAGCTCAGCCAGCCCCGGCCAGGCATCCTCGTGTGGATGACCCCGGCCCGGCTGACGTACACGGTTGAGCCGGACCCGCAACCGGCCTGAGAACGCAGGCGCCCTCGGCGAGGACTTCCTGGCTCTGGTCGAAGGTCGCTAGCGGCGGCCTGCTCATCGGCCTCACGACAAGCGGGTGCGGAGTTACGCTCGGCCAATGATCGCTTCGTCCGGGGCAGGCTTGGCTGCACCGTTTGTCGGTCGTGAACAGGAACTGGCAGTCCTGGAGCGCTGTGCTGCCGAAGCCAGGCAGGGCGAACCGCAGGTCGTTGTCATCGAAGGACACGCCGGCGCAGGGAAGTCCGCGCTGCTGACCAGATTCCTCCGGCGGCTGCCGGCCGCCTGCGTAATCCGCGCGAGTGGAGCGGAAGCCGAGCTATCCCTGGCGTACGGGCTGATCGGGCAACTGGTCGGCAGCGCCGTCCTGGGCCGCCGCGCCGCGCCGCCGGCAACGGCCGACCCGCTGGTGGTGGGTGCCGATCTGGCCGGATTGCTCAGCCAGGCGCACGCGACCGGCAAGCTCGTCGTGCTGGCGATAGACGACGTGCATTGGGCCGATTCTGCTTCCGCCGCAGCGGTGCTGTTCGCGCTTCGCCGGCTGCACGACGAGGCGTTCCTCGGGATCCTGTCAGCGAGGCCAGCCAGGTTCGGCTTGCTGGGCGATGGGTGGAGTCATTTCGCCAGCGGGGATCACCGGGTCACCAGGTTGCGCGTCGGCGGCCTGACCGTCGAGGATGTCCAGTCGCTTGCGCTAGCGATCGGGGTCGGCGAACTCTCATATCGCGCCGCGTCCTGCCTGGTGAGCCATACCGGAGGCAGCCCCGGCTACTGCCAGGCGGTGCTCGAAGAAGGCAATCCCGAGTCCTGGGAGGGCCGTGGCGACGCGCTTCCGGTTCCGCGGCAGCTCGCCGTGGCGACTCTCGCCCGCCTGAGCGTGCTGACCCCCGCTGCCAGGACCCTGGCCGATGCGGTGGCAGTCTTCGGCCGTTCGGCCAGCCTGACAGCAGCGGCGGTGCTGGCAGGCTTGTCCGATCCGGTGCCCGCGCTCGGCGAGCTGGTCGTGGCAGGGGTTGCCGAGGAGCGGGTACGCGGATCGGGAACTCGGATCCTGTTCCCTGATCCACTGACGCATCGCGTGATCTATGACGATATCGGGCCGGTCCGGCGGCGCCGGATGCATCAGCAGGCGGCAACCCTGGCCGGGGCCGAAGACGCGCTCCGCCACCGGATCGCCGCCGCCAGCGGCTGCGATGCGGAACTCGCCGCAGATCTCGAGGCGGCGGGGCGGCGGGCGGCGGGCCTCGGCCCTGCCGGATCGTTGGCCGGGCCGCGCGGTGCAGCAGGCTTTATTGCGGCAGGGTCTGGTGGTTCGGCAGCTTCCGGTAGTGCGACCGGTCCTGGCGGTACGGCGGGTCCCGGTGGTACAGCAGCTTCCAGCGGTGCGGCCGGTCCTGGCGGTGCGGCAGTACCTGGTCGTGCGGCCAGTCCTGGCGGCGCCACGGCAACGGCCGCTGTCGCCGTCCCCGGCAGCCTCGCGCAGTGGGAGAGGCTCGCTGCCGGAGCTGACGTGGCCAGCACGGGACGGATGAGGCAGGCAGCGACCTGGCTGGCGCATGCCTCGGCCCTGAGTCCCGATCCGGCCGACGTCAGCCGGCTGCTACTCGACGCCATCGAAGTCCTGCTCAGCTGTGGCGACGTGGCCGAAGCCGAGGCTCTGGCCCCGCGCGTCGTCCATGCATGCCAGGGCCCCCGCCGAGATGCGCTGCTAGGCCATCTCGATCTGCTGGCAGCACGGCCAGCCAGCGCGGAAGCATTGCTTAGTGGCGCCTGGCAGGCCCATGACCCGGCGCTCGAACCCCTGACCGGCGCACTGGCCGCCACCGGGTTGCTGGCATGCTCGCTGATCTCGGGACGGCTGCGCGAAGCAGTCGCCTGGGGCGAGCGCGCAGTTCACGAGGCCGGAACCGACCTGGTGCATAGGCAGCACGCAATCGGCGCCCTCGCCCTGGCGCTCGCGCACAGTGCGCATGGCCAGGAGGCCCTGGCCACGCTCGATGACGTGCCGGCTAGTGCCGGTGAGGTTCCGCTCAGCCAGACCGACGCTCTCGTGGCCCGCGGAATGGTCCGGGTCGTCACGGAAGATCTCGAAGCCGCCCTGGCTGACCTGCTGGCAGTAGCCGGGCGCCTCCGCTCAGGGGTGCCCATCCGGCACGCCTGCCTGTGCCTGGGATATCTGGCTGAAGCCGAGTACCGGCTCGGGCAATGGGACGACGCGTCGCGGCATGCGGAGCAGGCCATCGCGCTCGCCCGGAAGACCGGGCGGGCCGCTGACCACAGCTTCGTGCACGCGTTCGCCGCGCTCGTCCCAGCCGGGCGGGGTGACTGGGCCACTGCCGCAGCGCACGTCGAAGCTGCGGGCGCCGCTGCGCACGCGTCCGGCTCCGGGCTGGCCATCGCGAGCTGGGCCGCCGCGCGCTCGGTACTCGCAGCGGCGCGAGGCGATCATGAAGAGGTGCTTCGGGCCGCGAACGCGGTGCGACGTACCGGCCATGCCCGTGCGTTCGGCAACCTGGGCATTTACGGCTGGCGGCCGTTCGAGGTCGACGCTCTCATCGCCCTCGGAAGCCTTGACGCGGCCGGGAAGGCCCTCGCAGAAATCGATGCATCCCTGTCCGCGTGGAGTCCGGCATCAGCGCGGATTGCCGCCGCGCGGCTACGTGGCACGCTGGCAGCGGCTCGTGGCGATGCCGCCAGGTCGGCGCAGGCCTTCGAGCAAGCGCGGGAGCACTCGCGTGGCGTTGACCTTCCGTTCCTGCTCGCCCAGCTCGAACTGGACGAAGGGAGGCGGCTTCGCCGGTCGGCGCGGCGGCCGGAGGCGATCGCCCGACTTCGCTCGGCCCGTGGTCGGCTGACCCGGCTGAAGGCGCGCCCTCACCTGTCGGCATGTGATCAGGAACTCGCTGCCTGCGGTGTTCAGCCCAGGCCCGAGGGCAGCCAGGGCACGCTCGGACTGAGCAATACCGAACTCGCAGTCGCGAGACTTGTGGCGGCAGGGTGCTCCAACCGTGAGGCAGCGGCGCAGCTTTACGTCAGCGTTAAGGGGATCGAGTTTCACCTGAGCAACATCTACGCCAAGCTCGGGATCCGTTCCCGGCGAGCCCTGGCCGACTGCCTGGGCGACGACACGGGACACCCGCCCCCCCTGCCGTTGAACGGGACGTGGATACCTCAGGTCTAGGGACATTGCCAGCCTCTGGGCCGCAGAACTAGGATTAATACTGGGGTCGAAGCTAGGGTCTGTCCTATCGAAAGATTTGCGGTGACCGGCGAAGATTGCCGCGGCGCTGTTTTCCCGCTGTGGCGCCTGCCAGGCGTTCGCCAACTCGGCTAGGGGGCGGCGGCGGGCAGCAAGGGTTGGCGGGACGGCACGAAGCGCGGCTTCGGCCAATTCGAGAGACGGAGAAAACATGACTTGCTCGCAATGCGGCAGCGACGTTGCTGCAGGGTCGGCTGCGTGCCCCAATTGCGGCGCACAACAGCCCGGCAACGTTAGCCAGGGAGCCGAAAGCTATTCCACCGCAGGCGCGGGCACAGGTGCGAGCGCGGGCACAGGCACAGGTGCGAGCACAGGCACAGGCGCGGGTGCGGGCACAGGTGCGGGCACA
>DATGVY010000330.1:0-2500 GCA_035299845.1 Streptosporangiaceae bacterium | reverse complement strand
CGGCTAGGCACGACAGTCCCGTCACGTTCGCCGGGCTCTCGGACAGTGCCGCCCGGATCGCCTTGTCGACCAGGTACATAGTGCCGCCGGGCAGGTCGCGGTGGCCGGATACGGCTACGCGCGGCATCAGGTGCTCTCAGGGCAGTGTGGATTGAAGCTGCTGGTCAAGGTCTCGGACCTGGCTCGTGACCGGGCCGGCGTAGTCGCGGCGGAACGCCCGTGTTCGCTGGATCACCCGCTCGGAGGAGTACATCGTGCCGACACTCAGTGCCTCGGCTGCTAGCTGGAACGCCTCGGCGATCCGTGCGGTGTCTTTTCGTCTGGTGCCGTCCTGGCGGGCCGCAGTGGCCACTTCGAGCATGATGATCGCGCGCTGCTTGGGAGCGGGCTGCACCGCGGTGAGGGATTCAGCGAACGCGGCCAGCGCGTCGGCAGGCCGCTCCAGCCGAACGGCGACAAGTGCCCGGTACCCGGCGAGCTTGGCGTGGTCGAATGGGAACAACCAGGGCCACGGCGGCGGCAGGGCAGCGCCTTTCTCGGCCGATCGGGCGGCCCGGCCAAGTGCGTCATCAGCCGCGGTACCGTCTTTGCGCGCGGTGGCGTGGCCCAGGGCCTCGATGCTGGCGAGCCACGCGTGCGGGGTCGGATGCGCCGCGCGGCCGATCTGCTGCCGTGCTCGTGCCACGAGCGTCACCCCCAGGACGGGATCGCCAGTGTCGATCTCGAACGAGGCGAGGCTTCCTAGCATGTATCCCGTCAGCAGGTCATGCCCGGCCCTGCGCGCTCCGTCGACCGCCAGCCGGTAGTAGGTCCGGGCCGTGCCGATGTCGCACATGTCTGCGTGCAGCCACGCGGCCAGGCCCGCTGCCTCGCTAAGCGCCGACGCCACCCCACCGGCCAGCGATGACCTGCGAGTCCGCGCCAGGATCCGGTGCGTCATCTCCACATGCGCGGCCACACCGCGAGCCAGCTCGCGGGCCGATGTAGCGGACTCCAGCCGACGCTGGGCACCCGTGATCGCCGTCAGCGCAGGCACCGTGCCATCGTCCACTTGGGCTGCTGTGGGCAGCGGCACGAACGCCAGCGCCAGCGCTGTGCCGAAGTCTCGACGCTTCGCGGGATCCTCACCTCCTGGATCGCTGAACCGGAGCAGGTGAACGGGTATACCCAGCCTTCGCGAGATCTCCCGAGCCTGATCTACCGTCAGTACCTGGCTCCCGCGTAAAACCTTCGATACCCAGCTCTGCGAGTAGCCGAGCACCCCGGCAAGCTCGGCCTGCTTCCAGCCATGCGCGCGCCGGATCTCCTCCAGGAGCGTCCCGAAATCACAGCTCCCCAGCGCGCTGGCAACCGCCGGCACAGACCAGAACCCAGCCGGTAGGCGCCCTGCTGCCTGGTCCATGAACCGTAGATTACGCGACACCACCGATGCCGCCCGTAGTCGCAACACGAATCAGGCGATGCCTGCTGGTGATCCCGCATTCCGTTCCGCCCCGCTTGGCCTCATGATCGACAGCGCCCCGCGAAGGCGGGCCAGTCAGCACACATCACGACCGGAATGAGACCATCATGCCAGTCCAGCTCCCGGCGGGCGCCCCCGTCGCCGGCCGGCTCAACGCCGCCCAGTGCCTCGAAGCCCTCGCCGGCGAACTGGCAATGCGCGGATGGCTCGCCCGGCCGCACGCACCCACAGGCCGGCAGCCCAGCCTCTACGTCCAGAACCCCGAACCGGACGCCTCGGTGCTCTGCGAGCACATCTACGCCAGTCCCGGCCATGACGGCGACTGGTGGTACTGGTGGCCCTGCGCCGGCAGGATCGCACCCGCTGCCGACCCAGGTACCGCAGCAACGACGATCATGCGAGTCCTCGGCGCGGCTACCGACGCGGAGGCCGCCCGGTGAATGCCACGCCAGCCGCACCCACGCCCGACGAGCTGGTGAAGCTGCGGCAGGACATCCCTGACTTCCGGATCTGGCGAGAGATGATCGGCGACCGGGCCCGCTACATCGTCCGCAGCATGCGCCCGGGCATCAGCCCGCACACGCTCGTTACCGCCGATCTGGGCGAACTGCGAGAGGTTCTGTCCAATGCTTCGGCGCGGCAGCAGGCAGCACGGCAGGGAGAGCTGCTTCCCGTGGCCCTGCCAGCGCGCTGAGCTGGCCTCCTTCACTCACAGCGCGCCGCAGGCGAGCGATGGCAATCCCCACGAGCGGCAAGGCCGGCGCTGTACGGCAACCGCGTACTACCGGGCATGACTCCGGTGCCGGTCCTGCCTTCCAGCCGGACGACCAAGGACGGGACACTCCCATTACCTCGGACTGGCCGCTCCAGTCGTCCCTGGAGCTTGGCGCCCTGCCCGGCGCGGTGCCGTTCTCCAGGGGTGCAAATTAGAACATATTGGGTATCTTCCTGGTTCTGCCAGGTCAGCGATTGATCAACATCACGTAGGCGCGCCACAGGTGTTGTGCAACGACGAGGTGGCGTGTCACCGGCGGTGTG
>DATGVY010000329.1:0-4566 GCA_035299845.1 Streptosporangiaceae bacterium | reverse complement strand
CCTGGCCCGGCGGTGAGTCTGTCCAGGCGCCCGATCTCCTCGAACGAGTCGACCACGACGTGCCCGACGCCGGCTCCCAGCGCGCGCTCAAGCTCAGCCGGCAGTTTGTTGCTGCCGTGCAGGGTGATCAGCTCCGGCGCTACCCCGGCGCGGAGCGCGACCTCAAGCTCGCCGCCGCTGCAGATGTCAACGCCGAGCCCTTCCTCGCTTACCCAGCGGAGCACCGCCCGGCAGCAGAATGCCTTGGCCGCGTAGGACACCCCGGCGTCGGCGCCGAATGCCTCGTGGAACTCCCGGCAGCGACCGCGGAAGTCTGCCTCGTCGCACGCGAAAAGAGGCGTCCCGAACTGCCGGGCCAGTTCGCGCACGTCGATCCCGCCCAGCACCAGGGCGCCGCCGGAGCGCCGCGCAGTCCGCGGCCACAGCGCCGGATCGAGCGCGTTCAGGTCCGCTGGCCGAGGCGGGGGGTAACCGGCCGGCAGCACGTCGGCGTGGCGCGGGCCGGCCGGATGGGCGACGCGGCTCATCAGATCCCCTGGTCCATGTCAGGCGCCGGGCCGGTCAGCCGTGGCCCGCGATGCGATGCGGCACGTATGGCTTCTCCAGCTGGTCTGTCTCCTCGGCGGTGAGCCGGATGTCCATCGCGGCAACGGCATCATCCAGGTGCTGTGGCCTGGTCGCGCCGACGATCGGCGCCGTGACCACCCGATGGCCAGCCACCCAGGCCAGGGCGACCTGGGCACGAGGAATCCCGCGTGCCTCGGCGACCCTGGTCACCTGCTCCACGATCTGCCTGTCCTGCGCCGCGTAGAGGCTCTGGCCGAAGGCGTCGGTATCGCTGCGGGCGGTCGCGGCATCCCAGTCGCGGGTCAGCCGGCCACGGGCGAGCGGGCTCCACGGGATGACGCCGACGCCCTGGTCCGCGCAGAGCGGCAGCATCTCGCGTTCCTCTTCCCGGTAGAGCAGGTTGTAGTGATTCTGCATGGTGGCGAACCGCGTCCAGCCGTGCTGCCTGGAGAGGTACAGCGCCTTGGCGAACTGCCAGGCGTACATCGATGAGGCCCCGATGTAGCGCGCCTTGCCGGCCTTGACGACGTCGTGCAGGGCCTCCAGGGTCTCCTCGATCGGCACCGCCGCGTCCCACCGGTGGATCTGGTACAAGTCGACGTAGTCGGTGCCGAGCCGGGCCAGGCTGGCGTCGATCCCGGTCATGATTGCCTTGCGGGACAGCCCGGCGCCGTTCGGTCCTGGTCGCATCCGTCCGTTCACCTTGGTGGCCAGCACGATCTCCTCGCGGCGGGCGAAATCCCGCAGCGCGCGGCCGGTGATCTCCTCACTGGATCCGGCCGAGTAGACGTCGGCGGTGTCGAAGAAATTGATGCCGGCCTCGATCGCCCGGCGGAAGAAAGGGCGGCTGGCCTCCTCGTCCAGCGACCACGGGTGCGGCCCGCGGCCCGGCTCGCCGTAGCTCATGCAGCCCAGGCAGATCGGCGACACGTCCAGGCCGGTAGAGCCGAGCTTCACGTACTCCATGCGCGCTCCTCGGTGCTAGCGGCCGGTGCTTCCTGGCCGGTTCGGCCAGTTCAGCCGCGGCACCCGCCCGGTGGGTCAGCGGCGGCTGCTCCGGCCAGGTCAGCCGCCTGGCCGGGCGATGACGCCCTGCCAGGGTGCCAGCGCGATGCCG
This sequence comes from Streptosporangiaceae bacterium, assembly GCA_035299845.1. Taxonomy (GTDB): domain Bacteria; phylum Actinomycetota; class Actinomycetes; order Streptosporangiales; family Streptosporangiaceae; genus Palsa-506. The sequence continues at coordinate 2,882 of DATGVY010000329.1, read as the reverse complement.
CCGGCGGCAGGCCGGGTCGTTCCCGTGGTGGACAGCAGGACCGGCCCACCCGGATCCTGACATGTGACGGGGCGGTCGGAGAAATTGGCCAGGACTGTCAGCGCCCCGGCCCGGTACGCCCACCCGCCCGGCGGCGCGGCCAGCGCCTGGTAGCCAGCGACGCGGCCGCCGAACTCTGCGCGCCGGAGGCTGAGCAGGTCGCGGCAGAGGCCGAGCACGGATGCGGGATCATCGCGCTGGCCCGCCACGTTGACAGCGGCATTGTCGCCGACCGGCAGCCAGGGCGCCACGGCCGCCGCGGTGAACCCGGCAGTCACCGAGGCGTCCCATCGCATCGGGGTGCGGGCCCGGTCCCTGTTGCCCTGCCAGCCGGTGCCGCCGCGTGTCATCTTGTCCTGCTGCAGCCCGAGCGGGACGCCGACGTCGGTCATCCCGATCTCATCCCCGTAGTACAGCACCATGGTGCCCGGCAGCGTGGCGAGCACGAGCAGGGCCAGCCGGATCTTCCGCTCGTCCCCGTCGCACCAGCGGGTCGGGAACCTGCCGACATCGTGATTCGACGCCGTCCACGCCGGGCTCGCCCCGGCCGGCAGCCGGGCCAGTGTCTTCGCCACGATGGCGGACATGTCCGGCGCGGCAAAGCTTGCGAACACGAACGGGAAATTGAAGGCCAGCTGCAGTTCGTCATCGTTGCCGTAGAAGCCGGCCAGCCGGCCGAGATCCCCCACCCAGGTCTCGCCAAGCAGCAGGCGCGCTTCCGGGTAACTGTCCGCGATCCGGCGCCAGTCCCGGTAGACGGCATGCACCTGCGGCCGGTTCGCGCTGTAGGACGGCTGCTGGCCGAAGTGCCCAGCCAGCGGGCCTTCCCCCGTCTCCGGCGGGTTGTCGCGCAGTTTCGCGTCCTTGTACAGGCCGTGCGCCACGTCGATCCGGAATCCGGCCGCTCCCCGGTCGAACCAGAACCGGAGGATCTCCAGGAACTCGGTGTGCACGGCGGGCTCCCACCAGTTCAGGTCTGGCTGGCTGGCCAGGAAATTGTGCAGGTAGTACTGCTTAGTCGCCTCATGCCAGGACCATGCGGGGCTGCCGGTGGCATCCAGCCAGTTGTTCGGCAGCCCGCCGTCAGGGCCGGGGTCAGCCCAGACGTAGTAATCCCGGTGCCCGGAGTCGCGGCTGCCTGCGGCGTCGACGAACCAGGGATGGGCCGAGCTCGTGTGGTTGGGCACCAGGTCGAGCAGTACCCGCATGCCGCGCTTCCCGGCCTCGGCGATCAGCCGGTCCATATCATCCATGGTGCCGAGGTCAGGATGAACGCCCAGGTAGTCGGCGACGTCGTAGCCCCAGTCGTCGTCCGGCGAGGGCATCGTCGGGGACAGCCAGATGCCGTCAACGCCGAGCCACGACAGGTAGTCAAGCCCGGCAATGACGCCGCCGAGGTCGCCGTAGCCGTCGCCATCGGTGTCCAGCCACGACCGGACGTACAGCTGGTAGAGGGTGGCGCCGTGCCACCAGCGGTGCTGGCCGTCCTTGCTGTTCACGGGCCGTCCTCGCTGTTCACGGGCCGTCCTCGCTGTTCACAGGCCGTCCTCGCTGTTCACAGGTCTCCTGGTCAATGGTGGCAGGACGCGGTAGCAAGCACGGCCCGACTTGATTCTGCCCGGGCGCAGATCGACAATGGTTGGCGTGCGCCCGGTTATTGAACTGGTGATCGTTATCCTGCTTCCCACGGCGGCGGGATACGCGATTATCGGCGGGTTCCGCGGGGCGCGGTGGTCTGCCGATCGCTGGCACACGCGCCAGCACCAGCTCGATGCCCCGGCTGAGTCGATCGAGCGCCTCGGTGCCAGCCTCCGCCGTCTGCGCGCTGAACTCGACGCGACCGAGACCCGGCGGGACATTCCGGCTAAGAGCATGCGCCTCAAGGCACTGCGCGCCGCGTACGCCGATGCACTGCGCACGGCCTGCGAGCGGCTGGAGGTCAGCCCGCCGCCCGGCGGCGACCGGGCACCGCTGGCGGAGATCTACCGGGTGGAGGCTGCGCTGCGGGAACGCGGCCTTGACGTGCGGCAGCCGGTCGCGCGCTGACCGCGCGACCCGCCCGCCGCTGTGCCCGCGTACCCTCGGAGTGTGGTCTGCGTGCTCGCGGTGTCCGATGAGGTCGACGAAGGGCTGTACGCGGACCTCGGCCCGGTGCGCGCGGCCAAGCTCATCGTGGCCTGCGGCGACCTGCCGTTCGAGTACCTGGGGTACCTGATGAACGGCCTCGACGTACCGCTCGTGTTCGTCCCCGGCAATCACGACGCTGACCTGTCCGGATACCGGAGTTCGCGGACAGGCCTGACGCTGCGCGCCGGGCTGCCGGCCGCGGCGCCGTGGCCGGACGGTGCGGTCAACGCGGACCGCCGGATCGTCGACGTCGCCGGGCTCCGGGTGGCTGGGCTTGGCGGCTGCCGCCGCTACGGCAGCGGGCCGAATCAGTACAGTGACCGGCAGCTCGCGGGCAGGGCGAGGTCGCTGCGCCGGCACGCGGCGTGGCAGCGGCTGCGCGGCGGGCGGCGCATCGATGTGCTGCTGACCCACGCGCCGCCGCTGGGGGTCGGCGACGCGTCCGACCCGCCGCACCGCGGGTTTGCCGCCCTGCACGGACTGGTCGCCGTGCTCCAGCCGGCCGTGCTGCTGCACGGGCACGTGCTGCGCTGCGACGCCGCCAGCCCGGACCGGCGACTCGGGCGAACCGCCGTGCGCAATGTCACCGGCCGGCATTTGCTCGACATCCGGCCAGGCGGAGGCACCGCCGACATGCAGCAGGGGCGCCGCCATGCCCGCTGATACCGGATTCCCGCAGGCGGATGTGGAGAATGACTTTCTCCGCGCGCGGCGAC
>DATGVY010000328.1:0-2122 GCA_035299845.1 Streptosporangiaceae bacterium | reverse complement strand
GCCGACGCCCGAGGCCAAGCAGGCTTCGTCAGTGGCCAGGCAGGCGGCGCCCGGGCAGTGCCCCACCGACGCCCGGCGGCGCGCAGGCCGGGCTCGCCGGAGACCTGCGGGACGGAGCGTACCCCCTGGTAATGTTCGCTGCCTAGGGGATCACGCGGGCTCGCCTCGGCATGGCCGGCGGCCAGCAGCGGATGAGGAGGCGCAACCTGCGTGAGCACGACGGAACGCCCGCTCCGCGTCGCCATGCTGTCCTACCGGAGCAAGCCGCACTGCGGTGGGCAGGGCATTTACCTGCGCCACGTCTCCCGTGAGGTCGCGGCGCTCGGGCACCAGGTCGAGGTTTTCTCCGGTCAGCCCTATCCGGAGCTTGAGCGGGGACCGCTGCTGCGCACCCTGCCGAGCCTCGACCTGTACCGTGAGCCCGACCCGTTCCGCACGCCGCGCCTGCGCGAGTACCGCGACTGGATCGATGTTCTTGAGGTCGCGGCGATGTGGACGGCGGCATTTCCCGAGCCGCTCACGTTCAGCCTGCGCGCGCTACGGGCGCTGCGGCCGCGCGCGGGCGACTTCGACGTCGTCCACGACAACCAGGTGCTGGCCTACGGCATGCTCGGCATCGCCCGGCTCGGCCTGCCGCTCGTGACGAGCATCCACCATCCGATCAGCGTGGACCGCCGGATCGAGCTGGCGGCCGCGACCGGCTTCGCCCGGCTGTCCAAGCGCCGCTGGTACGGGTTCGTGCGGATGCAGGGCAGGGTCGCCCGCCGGGTCGGGCCGATCCTCACCGGCTCCGAGTCTTCCCGCGATGACATCTGCCGCGATTTCCGGGTGCCGCCGGAGAATGTGCACGTCATCCCGCTCGGCGTCGACACCCGCCTGTTCCACCCCAGGACGCAGCCGCGGGCGGGCGGCCGGATCCTGGCGGTGGCAAGTGCCGCCGACTCGCCGGTCAAGGGAATCGCCACCCTGCTTCGCGCGGTGGGCAAGCTCGCCACAGAACGGGACGTCCACCTCATTGTCGTCGGCAAGCCCGTCGCCGGCGGGCCGACCGAGCGGCTGGTCGCCGAGCTCGCGCTCAGCGAGCGGGTACGGTTCGTGACCGGCATCAGCGACCTTGAGCTTGCCGAGCTGGCCGGCAGCGCCGAGATCGCCGTCGTGCCCTCGCTGTACGAGGGGTTCTCGCTGCCTGCCGTCGAGCACATGGCGTCCGGCACCCCGCTGGTGGCCAGCCGCACCGGCGCACTGCCCGAGGTGACCGGCGACGCCGCGGTGCTGGTGACCCCCGGGGACGCCGAGGAGCTGGCCGCAGCGCTTCGGCGGCTGCATGACTCGGCGCGCGAGCGCGAGCGGCTTGGCGCCGCCGCCTGGGACCGGGTGCAGGAGCGCTTCGCCTGGCCGGCTGTTGCCCGTGCGATCGTGACCCAGTACTACCGCGCGATAGAAGGAGCCGTGCCCTGCTGACCGTTGACTTCGCCCGCCTTCCCGTCCGGCCGGGCGACCGGGTGCTTGATCTTGGCTGCGGAGCGGGCCGGCATGCGTTCGAAGCGCTAAGGCGCAGCGCGCACGTCGTCGCGCTGGACACCGACGAGGGCGAGCTGCGGCAGGTCTCCGGCATGTTCGCGGCGATGCGGACGGCCGGCGAGGTGCCCGGCGGTGCGTCGGCCCGAGCCGTTGCCGGGGACGCCACCGCGATGCCGTTCCCCGATGGCTGCTTCGACCGGGTGATCGCGGCCGAGGTGCTTGAGCACATCCCGGCCGACCAGGCCGCCATGGATGAGATCGCCCGGGTGCTGCGACCCGGCGGACTTGCCGCGGTGACCGTGCCGAGCTGGCTGCCGGAACGGATCTGCTGGCGGCTGTCCGACGACTACCACAATGTGCCCGGGGGTCACGTTCGGATCTTTACCAGGCCCGAGCTCGAGGCCAAGCTGGCCAGGTCAGGCCTGCAGGTGGGCGCCCATCATCATGCGCACGCGCTGCACTCGCCGTACTGGTGGCTCAAGTGCGCCGTCGGGGTGGCCGATGACGACCATCCGCTGGCCCGCGCCTACCACCGCCTGCTGGTCTGGGACATCATGAAGAAGCCCGCGCTGACCAGGCTGGCCGACCGCGCGCTCAACCC
>DATGVY010000327.1:0-15319 GCA_035299845.1 Streptosporangiaceae bacterium | reverse complement strand
TTGCAGCCATGTGCTGAAGCTGGTGGCGATGATGCGTTCGTCATGCACATCGCGGGCGTGGGGTGAGGCGAGCCACACGATGGGCGGGCCCATCACCGCCGGGTCGATCACGGCGAGCTGCGCGGGACGGTCTTGCGCCGCAGGCCATCGAGCGGGTCGGGCTGCCCCGCGCCGCCGCGGGCCAGGCGCCGGTGTGAGCCCCGCCAGTCCCGCGCTGACGCTGGCCGGCCCGCAGTCCGCCGGAGGCAGCGGTGGCCGGATCGCCCGGCTGCGGGCACTGCTGCGCCCGGAATTCCCGGCAGATGCCGGATGGGACGCTGAGAACGGGGTGTTCGCCCGCCGCGGACGCATCTGCTGCTCGGGCTGCGCAAGTCCGCTGTCGCTGACTGCGAGGCCGGGGTTCGCACGTCGAGCGCGGACCTGTGCCAGGTCTGCACCGGGCGGTTCAGGGTGAGCGGCCTGACGATGGAGGAATTCGCCGCGGCCCCGTGCGGCAAGATCGGCCGGGGTGAGCAGTTGTGCCGTATCCCCGGCTGCCAGCGGCCCACCTACTTGCGGGTGCGGTTCTGCCAGGGCCACTACTGCCAGTGGCGCGAGACCGGTCTGCCTCCCGGGCACTTCCTTGCCCAGCCGGGGATCCGGCCCTTCCCCTCGTTCGAGCCGTGCCGGGTCGCCTCCTGCCTGCGGGTCGCCGCGATCCGGGAGGGGCTGTGCGCTCCGCACTGGGTCCGCTGGCGCTCCCGCCAGCGACAGTGCCGCGGCGCCAGCTTCACCGACTGGCTGCGGGTTGCCGAACCGGTCAACGTGGATCACTTCGTGATTTTCAAAGGGCTCGCTGAGCAGGTTCAGCTGGAGCTGCTGGTCGCGTTGCAGCACCGCACCGACGCCGGAAGAGAACGCTGGTGACCGCGCTGCGGGCGGTCGTTACTGCGCTGCGCCAGACCGAGGCGGCGAGCCTCAGCGAGCTGGACGAGTCGGTGCTCAAGCAGACCCGGGAGCGGCATGTGAGTGCGGTTCTCCAAAGGTGCCGCAGATCTTGCAGGGGGCGGTATTCGCGGGTCGTCATCGTGGGCGGGCCGGCTAGGAACGTGTGACGGGCGCCGTGGTTCGCTTCGCTGTCGTACCATGATCAGGGAGTTCCTTCATGCATGTCGTCGACGTTGTCATCCTCGTCTGCTGGGTGGCCTTCTGGGTTTATTGGCTCGCGGCGTCCACCGGTGTCAAGGCCGGCCAGACGAGATGGACCCGGTTCGCAGGCATCCGGGTCGGTGTCATTCTGGTCATTCTTCTCTTGCTGCGGGTCAGGCTTTCAAGGGGCATGTGGCCGCGAACAACCCATGGTGGCAAGGCATCGGCCTGGCCGTCTTCGTGCTGGGGCTGGCGCTGGCCATCTGGGCCAGGGTGTACCTCGGCCGGAACTGGGGAATGCCGATGTCTCAGAAGGCCGGCCCGGAACTGGTCACAGCCGGTCCATACAGCAGCATCCGTCACCCCATCTACTCGGGCATTATCCTTGCGATGACCGGCACGACGATCGCCGTCAGCCTGTATTGGCTGGTAGCGGTGGTAGCGATTGGAGCGTACTTTCTCTGCAGCGCCATTGTGGAGGAGCGTTCCATGGCCCGCCTTTTCCCCGACTCGTATCCGGAGTACAAACGGTCGACCAAGATGCTGATCCCCTTCATCATCTGAGCTTCCAGGTGGCATTAGTCCCAGCGTTGCGCGTTGCTGTCGTTGAGCGAGCCGGCGGGCTCCGGGACGACACAAAACGGCAGCCCGGCCGGATCGCGCAGGATCCACCAGGAGCGCACCCGCTGCACGCGTTCGGCGCCAAGTCCTTCCAGCCGGGCGATCTCAGCGGCCAGGTCGTCGGTGCGGATGTCCAGGTGCACCCGGCCCGGGCCGTGGCCGAGCCGCTGGATGAGCAGCCCGAAGTCCTGGCCGTGCAGCGCGGCGCCATGGTATCCGGGGTAACGGTAGCCCTGGGTCAGCTGCTGGCCGGCGGCTGCGCTCCAGAACGACAGCTCGCGGTCGTGTTCGGCAGGCGGGACATCAATCACGATCTTGGACTGCCTGCTGTAGTGCGTCATCCCGTCAACCTACGCGGCCCGCCTGCCGGGCAAGGCCTGCGCCTCCCACCGCGCGGGATCAGCGCGCCAAGAGCGGCATGTGCGCGCGTTTCCAGGACGCGATGGCCGCATAAATATGCAGGCTCACGCTCGCTATCGTGCCGTGGACGCCCACGATGGTAGGAACGCTGATGGTGCCGTAAGTCGGCCAATAAGCGCGCGCCGACCCGCCGATCTGTACTCTCCGAGGCCACGATCGACAGATAGCTATCGCCGCACATATCGAGGTGATTCTGTGCGTAGGCGGAGGGAGTGTCCGAAGGATCGGTGGCGTCGCCGGTCCCAGCCGGTTTCGGTGAAGATCCCGATCCGCGGGGCCACGGTGTCACCAACGGGGTACCTGGTTCGGCAACAGGAAATTTGGGCGTTTCCCTCAAGCAGCGCCCGGCGGGGTTCTGCCAGCGCTCTGTACTCTGATCGGCCCGCGTGCCAATCTAGGCGACGTGCCGGTCCCTCTTCTGTCTGCCCAGGGCAGGGCATGGCTGGAGTACTCGCCCTTGGAGGGTCGCGCTGATGGTGGTGCTTGACGGTGCGTCACTGACGATCGATTCTCTTGCCGCCGTCGCTGAGGGGCAGGATGAGGTTGTCCTCGCCCCGGCGGCGCGCGACCGCATGGCGGCAGCTCGGGAGGTCGTCGAGGAGGCGCTGCGGCTGGATGTCGCCGTCTACGGTCTCACGACCGCTGTCGCGGAGCGCAAGAGCGTCGTGCTTGACGCCGCGGCACGCCGGGGCTTCAGCCGGGTCCTGATCAGGGGTCACCTCATTGCCCAGGGACCGCCCGCACCGCCCCCCGTTGTGAGGGCTGCGATGGTCTGCCTGGTGAACGGTTATGCCAAGGGCGCAGCCGGTGTTCGCCCCCAGCTCGCCGAGATGCTGGTCCGCGCGCTAAACCGTGGTCTTGCGCCGACCGTTCGCAGCCTCGGTTCCGTGGGCCAGGCTGATCTCGGCCCGATGGCCGACCTCGCGGCGGGTCTTGTTCGCGAGACCGGCTTCGTCCTGGAGGACAACGAAGGGCTGGCGCTGATCAACAACAATGCCTTCTCCACCGGCTGGGCCGCGCTGGCGGAGCTCGCCGCCGAACAGCTGCTCGGGGAAGCCGAGGTCGCCGCCGCCCTCGATCTCGAGGCGTTCACCGCCAATCTCAGCCCACTCCATCCCGTGGTCGCCGAGGTCCGGCCGTACCCGGGCCTGGTTGCGACGATCCGCCGCCTGCGTGCGCTGCTCGCCGGGAGTTCCCTGTTCGAGCCTGGTAACGCCCGGAACCTGCAGGACCCGCTCACCTTCCGGAGCATCCCCCAGATCCTGGGCGCCGCCAGGGACGCCCTCGCATACGTCCGGAACATGATCGAGACCGAGCTCAACTCCGCGCAGGGCAATCCCGCCGTCGTCCTGGCTGAACGGCGCATCGTGTCGGTCGGCAACCTCGACGTCGTGCCGGTCGCGGCCGCGCTCGACTTGGCCCGCATCGCCCTTGCTCCCGTGGTGACCTGTGCAGCCGAACGGACCGTGAAGCTCCTCCAGAGCCCTCTCTCCGGCCTCCCGGCCGGCCTGGCAGCCGAGCCGGACACCGGCGAGGACGCCCTCGCCGAGTTCGCCGGCGCCTCACAGGCGATCGCGGCGGAGGCACGCACGCTCGCCCACCCGGTCTCCTTCGAGATCGTGAGCTCGAGCAAGGCTGAAGGGATCGAGGACCGCACGACAATGGCCCCGCTTTCGGCGAGGCGCCTCGCCGAAATGGTCGACCTCGCCGCACGCGTCGTCTCCCTCGAACTCCTCGTCGCAGCCCAGGCCATCGACCTGCGCCGGCCCTCCCGTCTTGGCGAGGGGACCGGACGAGCGCTTCGTCTCGTGCGCGAGCTCGTCGACTTCACCGCCCGCGGACAGGCCCCGCCCGCGGACCTCGAGCCACTCGTCAACGCGGTCCGGACGGGCCGCTTCGCCCGGGCTGCCGTCCCGGGCCAATGACCCAGCGCCCCGCATTCGCCCTACGGCCATTTCATTCCCCGCGCGCCGGTCGGCTCATTTAGGCAGGGCGGAACCAGTCTTCGCCCGCTTCACGTTCGGAACATAATGACAATCTTGCGTAATTCGGACTAAAGGGTCACGTTCCAGGCGTCAAGCGCATCGGGGTCCTGGCTCGAGGCCGCGGCGCCCAGGATCGGATGCAGGTCCATGGACGGTGAGTATTTGCTGGCCGGCACCTTGCGGCCGAGTGCCTCGGCCATGGCCCGGACATGGTGCGGGCCGGCTCCGCAGCAGATGCCCACGTAGCTCACCCCCAGATCGCGGGCGGCCACCGCGAAGTCCGCCATCTCAAACCTTGTGCAGCTGAACGGGTCGAGCGCCAGCGGAAAGACCCGGTCCACGCCTTCCGCCCGCAGCGATTCCATCGTGGGCGAGGCCTCGTCGGTCCGGTACGCAACCGGCTGCGCGGCCACGGCGCAGTCGACCTGGTCCCTGATCCTGGCGATCAGCGGCAGCATGGTGGCGGGCCCGCGGTCGCAGTTCAGCCCCACAATGGCAGCGCCGTGGCCGGCCAGGATCTTGCACGCCTCGACGTAGCCGTAGCCGTCCCAGGTTTTGGCCGGCCGGGTGGTCGCCAGCGTCACCATGGCCGGCAGGCCAAGCTCCTGGCTGACCTCCAGGCCGATCAGCGCCTCGCCGAGGTAGTCGTTGGTTTCGGCGATGACGAAGTCGATGCCCTCGTCGGCAGCCCAGCCCAGCTGCTCGGCATACATCGCGCGCACCACGTCTGCGGTAGCCGCGTCCTGCGGGTCGTAGGCCCAGGTGTTGCACACGTTGCCGGCCACCAGGGCGCCGCCTTCCGCCGCCACCTCCCGGGCCAGCCGCACGGCCTGCCTGTTCATGGCCTCCAGGTCAGACTCGCGGCCCACCTGACGCAGCTTTTCGCGGTGGGCGTAGTAGGTGAGCGCCACCATGACGTCAGCGCCCGCGCGCAAGAACTCCCTGTGCAGCTCGGTGACCGCATCAGGGAAGTCCAGCACCGCCTCGGGCACATAAGCGCCTGCCTTGACGTAGCCCCTGCGCTCCAGCTCGAACACATATCCCTCGGCCCCCAGCACCGTGCCCTGGGCAAGGCGGTCGGCCAGAGCCGACCCCGTTCCTGTCATAATCGCGTGTCCTCCTCCCTCGCTCGCGGATCCTTACCACCCTGCCGCAAACCGGCCGACGGTAACCAGCTGATGCCGCACACGGCACTCAGTAGCGGCAGCCTGGCCAGCATCCGACGCGCCCAGAGCGCGAATCGATCACACCCGTCGGCTCACCGATCCAGCGAGCCGCGCGCACGCCCCCATCAGTATCGACCGTCACGGGAACGCCGAGCAGCAATCCAAGATCATCTGTGCGGGTCGAGCGACGCGAAGAACAGCAGGCGCAGGTCGTTCCTGTACTTGTCGTGGCCGGTGATGCCTTCGTAGTCGCCGATGCAGTCGCCGCAGCCGTAGAGGACGAGCTCGATCGGCTGCTCGCCCTTGGCGCGCGACAGGTCGACGTCGGCCAGGGGGACCAGAACTGGTACGTCCTGGCCGATCCAGAGGGCAACGAGTTCTGCCTGTGCCGTCCCTGATGCTGCGCGCCGGAAGCTTTCTCGCGTGTGATCTTGGTGGCGAGCTGACCGGCGGCCCTGGCCCGGGTAAACGGCTTGGCCCGGTCGTTGCAGGCCGCCGGCTCTGATACGAGTCCGGGCCACAGCCTCACTGGCTCGGCAGGTCTGCTCCTGGCCATGGCTGTCTTGAGGTCGCGAGCGGGACCGGCCTGCACCGCGACGACGGTCGTCCGCCAGCCCATCACCGAATGTGGCCGAGGCCCTGTACCCAGACGCACGCAGAGCCGATCTGGCGCATGCAGGGCTGCCGTCTGTCATTGGCGACGGCGCGCCAGATCAGGTTGTTCGGGTTGTTCAGCTGGGCGCTCTTTGAGCCAGCCGGGGCTGGCGGCGCCCGTCGGCGGGAGCGCGGCGAACCTCACGAGCGCGCCGGGAAATACTGTGGGGCATGAGCAGTCTGCGCTACTCCGAATCGGTGGTCGTCGCCCGCTCACCGGAATCCCTCTACGACATGGTCTCCGATGTGACCCGCATGGGCGAGTGGAGCCCGGTCTGCAAGGCCTGCTGGTGGGACGACGGCGATGGCCCCCGGGCAGGCGCTTGGTTCACCGGGCGAAATGAGCTGCCCGAGCGGACCTGGGAGACCCGATCGCAGGTCGTGGCGGCAGAACGCGGCCGGGAGTTCGCGTTCGTGGTGGGCGGCTCCTGGGTGCGCTGGGGCTATACCTTCACCCCTGTTGACGGGGGGACGCAGGTGACCGAGTCGTGGGAGTTCCTCACCGACGGCATCACCAGGTTCCACAACAGATTCGGCGACGACGCCCCGGCGCAGATCGCCAACCGCGCCGAGGCAGCGCGTAAGGGCATTCCCATCACCCTCGCAGCGATCAAGAAGACCGCAGAATCGAGCTGACCCCGCCCGCTGAGCGACCGGTTCTTGTGCGTCCGGCTGGAAAAGACGACGGTCACCACCGTGAGTGTCGGCACCCATCGCGCGGAGGCTTCGTTCGGTGCGCCAGTAGGGGTCGGGTCATCCGGTCGGCCGTGCCGTGCCCGAACGAATACTCTGTTGCGTGGGCTGGCCTCCGCGGCGCTCAGGGTCACTGGGAGTAGTTCGCGGCTGTGTCCCAAGGGTGGGGCGGCAATGACGGTGCGCATGCCGATCCCCTTACGGACAGAGATTTCGATGTGACGGAACTCGCGGCCCCGGCGCCGCCACGCTTGTGGCGCCAGCTGGTCTCTCGGCCAGCGGGCCGGTGCATCTGGCTGCGTACACCGCGCGCCTCCTTGCCGCCGCTGCTGCGACGGCTACGACCTGGAACTGCTGGCCTTGCCCAGGCCGGGCAGCGCATCCTTTACCTGGAAGTCCCCGATCCCGCAACCGCCGCAGGGCGCGCGCTGAGCGGTGTGGAGGTGAGCGACGTGATGGTGCCCGGCTATCTCGCGGCGATGGTCCGCCGGGTTCCTCCGGCCGGAGCTCCGGTGGTCGCGGGCAGCACTCCCGTGGTTTCGTTCGGTGAGCCGCGCGGTGCCGTCGCGGCAACCTTGGGCATCAATCCCTCTGCCGCCGAGTTCACCCACCAGGGGGAGGTGCTGACCGGCAGGCGCCGGCGCTTGGCGACGCTGGAGTCGCTGCAGGCTCAGCGGTGCGATTTGCTGACCGATTCCCAGGTAGACCAGGTGATCGCCGACTGCGCGTCCTACTTCGCCCGGCAGCCGTACTTGCGGTGGTTTCATCCCCTGGATGTCGTGCTGAGGGGCAGCCTGGGAGTGAGTTACTTCGATGGCTCTGCCTGCCATCTGGACCTGGTGCAGTGGGCAACCAGGCCAGTCTGGGGTCAGATAGCAGACCCGCAGGTTCGTCAGGTCCTGCTTGATGACGGCGTGCCGCACCTTCGTGCGCATCTGCGGCACGGCACGGTCCGGGTGGTGCTGCTTAATGGCCGGACTGTAGTGGATCAGGCCGGGCGGGCGGGCTTGGTGTCTCTCTCCCTTGTCGGCACGCTGCCTCTCCCGCACATGTCCTGCGCGCTGCACTCGGGTGTCGCAGATGGCGTCCGGTACTTCGGCTGGTCGGCGAACCTGCAGGGCAGCCATGGAGTCACCGCGCAGTTCCGGGCGAGCCTCGCGGCCTGGATCGCTACCGGCGACGTCGCGTTGCCTTCGTCGTGCTTTCGCGTCAAGGAGATCAGTGCCGTGCGCGATAGCGACGAGGCTGGGGCACATGACGGATTCCTGCCGAAGGGGATCACCGTCCGGGGTAAGCAGGAGCTTGCGGTGCTGCTCGGGAGCTGGCTTGGCCGGTCACCGGCGCCCACGATCGGCGACGTCGGCAACTATGGCGGCAAGTCCTGGGTGTGGATCACACTCGGCGGCCGGCGGGCCCATCTCAACGCCGACACCACGCGCTCGGCCGTTCGGGTCCACCTGGATCACGTCCGGTCACACGGCGCGGACGCTGACTGGCACGTGGTCGCTAACCGGAACGGCAGGATCAACAAGGTGCTGTTCGCGCCCCCCGGCAGCGACGCCTCCGGCTGGTATTGCTACCTGAGCGCCGACTACGCCACGCCGGGACGGATATGAGCACCGCCGACAGCTGGGCAGCCGCGAACTGGAACCGAGTGCTCTCCGAACGGTCGGCTGATGTATACCGCTTCCTGGCCTGGGCGGCACACACAGAGCAGGCCGGGGACAGGCAAAGCCTGCGGCTGGCTGACCGCGATGATCTCCTGGCGCTCCGCTCAGTGATTCATCTGTTCCCGCAGCGATGGTGGGCCGTGTGCGTCTACAGCTGCGTCGACCGCGCCGAAGGCACCCGTATGCTCGCCAGATACGTGCCCGAACCCGTCCCGGCCGAGCTCGCCGACCGACTCGTGCCTCCGCGCACCGCCTGGCCTGCCGGGATGATCGGCACCCACCGGGCGCAGGCCGGCTACCGAGGTGCACGGACCTGCCTGATGTCGCTATGCGCGCACCGAGAGACAGTCCGCGAGATCCTCACCGCCAATCTGACCTTCGAGCATGCCGTTGAAGCGCTCCGGCAGCTCCGCGCTGCGCAGGTCGGCAGGACGACCGCCTTCGACCTCGCGCTGCACGCCGGCCAGTTGCTGCACGATCCACCAGTCGAGCCATCATCGGCCCATCTCCATGGCTCAACCGGCCCAGCTGCCGGCTTCCGGACGATCTGGGGAATTGATCCCTCCGGAGACCGGCTGCAAGCCGAACGCGCCGAGGCGATCCTCCGGCTGTGGATCGCGCAATGGCATGACGTGGCCGACCTGATGGGAGCCCAATGGCCCTGGCAGCCGTTCTCCCCCGGTGACTTCGAGAACGCCCTGTGTATCTACCAAGACCGCAGGCTGTATCCACGGTTCGGAACCCCCTGAGGACCGCGGTTGGATGCGCCTAGCGCACACCTAGCCGCCGATCGGGGCGGGTCTTCGCCTGGCCCAAGGGCCGAGGTAGCGGTGCGGAAATCCGCGTTAGTGCATTATGGCCCGGTGGAGGACGACGGCCTGGCGGTCCCGGAGGCGAACCGCCCCGATGGCGGTGCGACATCCGCTGACTTTCCTGTCGCCGGTACTCCGGGCAGCATTCAGGAGATCCTGTCGGCCCCAGAGGATGATCGCGCCGCTCGCTGAGATCATCCGCGAGAACAATCACCGCATCGAGCTGGAGGTGCTGGCCGGCAACAGCCGCGCCATCGACTGCTACCTGGCCTGCGGTTTCCGCCAGGAGGGAATCCGCCGTGAAGCCGGGCTATATCCAGACGGCTGGAAGGACTTCCTCCTCATGGGACTGCTGCAGTCCGAGCACCGGTCCCAGGCGAAGACTGCCCGCGCTGCGGGACCCGGTGACGCACGGTCCGCTCAATAGCTATCGGTGAATCCCTGTCCAGAAGAGTGCCGGAAACTGATCTCACCCGCCGGACGGAACGCTCGGTCATGCCGCCGAGAGCGCGGCTGGGCTTCGCGCAGGTCTCATTGCGTCCGCTGCCCGTGGCGTTCCTTGATCTCGAAGATGTTGCCTTCGGCGTCGCGGAAATAGCACCAGCGGCCGCCAGCCTGAGCGTCCCCTTCGATCTCGGTGACCTGGTGCACGCCGCGAGAGACAAGCTGGCCGCGCGCTGATTCAATGTCGGCGACCGCATACCCAACCTGGTAGCGGGCCTGGTCGTACTAAGGCTCGCCGCTGCGCTGGACGAGCTCGAGCACACCCGTTTCGCCGAAATCGAACTGGACCCAGCCCGGGCCGGCAGCCAGTTCGGCCAGCCCCAGCACGTCGCGGTAGAACCGGCGTTGCGCATCAAGATCCTCGGCGACCACGCCCACCCAGCATGGCCAGCCCATATTCACGGCCACGATTCCCTCCATCCGTCCGCTGCAGCTCCTTCGGGAGCAGGAATTCCCCACCGGCGCAGGCCCAGGCTACGAACGTCCTGTCTTGCCGCAGATCGGGCGTTCTTACCAGCCTGGGTGCGTGTGGACAGTCATCGGGGATCAGGCCCACTGACGGTCATGCTGACCGCTGGCGCTCTGGCGACCGCCATCGGGAGCGCCGGCGCTGACGTCACGCTCTGTGGCCGACCCTGCTGCCAGCTGATGATCCGTATCCGCCAATATGCACGTTCGCGTGATGCGGTCAGATCGTGTACGTTTCCGCGCATTTCCCGGTTGTTATGGCGCGCAAGCAAGTTGGGCCGGTGTCCCTGGCGCCGGTGTGAGGGTGGTAGGCGCCAGGGGTGGCCCTGCGCGTGCGCACGCCGGTCGGTGCACGGCGCACCCTGGCGTCAGGCAGGTTAGATGCCGTCGACGCGGCCGTCGGAGACGGCGTCCGGGCTTCGGTCAGGCGGGGCGTCCCACTTGGCTCGAGAGTTCCGGTGAGCACGGTACCGACTTCGGGACCGTCAGGGAGTGTTGGGCCGTCCCCGAAGGGGTGATGAAGGGCGTCACTGCGCCGGGCTGAGGCCGGTGGCGGTGAGCAGGTAGGCGTCGCGGTCATTGGCGGGGCCGGTGGCAATGTCGGCGATCGCGGTGCCCACCTGCTCCGGGGTGAGCGCCGGGCCGAGGCGGTCGAGGAAGGCGGGGATATCGACGCCCTGCCTGGCGGCGTAGGCGGCGACTGCTGCCGCGCCAAGGTCAGTTTCCGGACTGAGCTGCGGCAGCACGGAGATGAACCTGATGCCGAGCCCGTCCCGGCCGGACTCCGCGGCGGCGTAGGAGGCGATGAACCGGATGGTGGCCTTGGCCCCGGCGTAGCCGCCGGAAAGTGGCGAGCCGTTGACCGCGGCTCCGCTGGAGAAGGCGATGACCGCGCTGGCTGGCTGCAGGGGGAGCAGCAGCGCCTCGCGGGTCCAGTTGAACACGTGCTGCACGTCGACTTCCCAGTTGCGGCTGAAGGTCTGCCAGGTTTGCCGGTGAATCGGCCGCGGCAGGGGAGCCGCCCCGGCGTTGAGGACCAGCGTGCGGGGGCGGTGCTTGTCGAGGAGCTGGCCGGCGGCCACCGGTCGGCGGCGTCAGCGGCGACGGGGGTGAAGGTGTCACCGAGTTGTGCGCGTAGTTCCTCGAGCCGGGCGCGGTCGCGGGCGACCCCGACGACCTGCGCGCCGTGCTTGGACAGGGCGATGGCGATGGCGCGGCCGAATCCCCGGCTGGCGCCGGTGACCAGTGCCGTCGTTCCGGAAAGCTCTTGCGTTGACATGTGGGACTCCCTGATGCGTATGCGGCGGTGGTTGGGTTAAACGTCGGCGGGAGCGGGCTGGGGTTTCTGGGATGTGCTGGCAACCGCTTTGGCTAGTTCGTCGCGGCGGACGAGCAGGTAGGTCACCGGGACCGCGGCCAGGCCGATTGCGCCGCAGGCCCAGAAGGCCCAGTGAAAGCCGCTGGTGAGTGCCGCGGCCGGCGCGGCGCCCTGGTGGAGCAGGGTGCTGGCGTGAGTGGCGGCGATCGTGGACGCTATTGCGATGCCGACCGCCCCGCCGAGCTGCTGGGAGGTGTTGATGAGCCCGGAGGCAAGGCCGGCCTCGTGCTCGGCGACCCCGGCCAGCCCGGCGATCGACACCGGGATGAAGGCAAACGCGGTGCCGATCCCGACGACGATGAACGGCCCGGCCAGGCTGGTCCAGAAGTTCCCGTGCACGGGCGCCTGGGTTGACCACAAGATGCCGCCGCCGATCATGGCCATGCCGGCCGCCATCACCAGCTTGGCCGAGCCGCGGGTGACCAGCGCCTGGGACAGGCCGGCGAAGGCGACCGAGCTGAGCGCCATCACCAGCCAGGCGAGGCCGGCCTTCAGTGCGGAGTACCCGAGCACCTGCTGCATGTAGAGGGTGCCGATGAAGATGTACGCGAAGAAGCCGCCGCCAAGCAGCAACCCGACCGCGTTCGCGCCCGCCAGCGTCTTCAGCCGGAAGATCCGCAGCGGCATCAGCGGCGCCTCCACGCGCGTCTCGATGACCACGAAGGCGACGAGCAGGGCGGCGGACACCGCGAGTAGCGACACCGTCCTGGCCGTGCCCCAGCCGACCTGCGGAGCGGTCGAGACCGCGTAGACGAGCAGCGACAGGCCGCCGGTCACGGTAACCGCGCCGAACGGGTCATAGCGCCGCCGCTCGGTGGCGAGCCGGCTCTCCGGCACCACGCGCGGGGCCAGCGCCAGCGCCGCCGCACCGACCGGGACGTTCAGGTAGAAGATGTACTGCCAGCCCAGGTAGCGGGTGAGCAGGCCGCCGGCGATCACCCCGACGGCCGCGCCGCTCGCCCCGATGGCCCCCCACGCCCCCAGTGCCTTGTTCCGCTCGGCGCCCTCAGGGAACATGTTCATCACGATCGACAGCGCCGCCGGCAAGACGATCGCCGCGCCGAGCCCCTGCAGGAAGCGCATCGCGATCAGGAACCCCTCCGCGGTCGCCAGCCCGCAGCCGAGCGAGGCCGCGGTGAACGCCGCCAGGCCGGCCATCAGGATGCGGCGGCGGCCGAGCAGATCCGCGGCGCGGCCGCCGAACAGCAGGAAGCCGCCGAAGGTGAGCGCGTAGCCAGTGACGACCCATTGCAGGGCCGATTCCGGCATGTGCAGCTTGCGGCCGATGGTCGGCAGCGCGACGTTGACGATCGCGAGGTCGGCGACCGTCATGAAGAATGAAACAGCCAGCACCGCGAACGCGCGCCAGCGATGGACCTGGTTCAGACCTTGACTGTCCTGGTAGGCGGTTGCGCCGGAAAGCTGCTGCCTTGACATGCGGGCTCCCTGATGTGTGTGACGCGCGGCCTCACCGGCGCTCACCTGTACCGATCCGGGCCGCGCGGAAAACTGACCGGGCAGCCCGCGGGGCAGATAGTTCGCCGCCGGCCGGTCAGTTTCGCGGCCGGGCCGGATCGGTACCAGTGACGGCGCAGCATGCGACGCCGGGAGGGAGCAGCCATGGCTGTCAGTGAGGATTTCGCGCGTCTCACCGACCCGTTCCGTCCTGAGTTGCTGGCGCACTGCTACCGCATGCTGGGCTCGGTCCACGATGCCGAAGACCAGGTGCAGGAAACGATGATTCGTGCCTGGCGGTTCTACGGCGAGTTCGAGGGGCGGGCGTCGCTGCGGACCTGGCTGTACCGGATCGCGACCAACGCCTGCCTGCGCGCGCTCGAGAACAGCAGCCGCCGGCCCTTGCCGTCCGGCCTTGCCGGCCCGGGCGAGTACCCGGAAGCTCCGCTGGCGGCGGCGCGGCCCGAGGTTCCGTGGCTACAGCCCATTCCCGACACGCTGATAATCGCCGGGTCCGCCGACCCCGCCGACATCGTCGCGTCGCGGCAGAGCATTCGGCTGGCCCTGATCGCCGCCTTGCAGTACCTGCCCGCCCGGCAGCGCGCCGTGCTGATCCTGCATGACGTGCTGCGCTGGCGGGCAGCCGAGGTCGCCGACCTGCTCGGCACCACAACCGCCGCGGTGAACGGCATGCTGCGCCGCGCCCGGGCGCGGCTCGAGCAGGCAGCCCCCGACGCGGACCAGATGCACGAGCCTGCCGACCCGGCCGACCGTGCCCTGCTCGACAGGTACGCCACCGCCTTCGAGAACGCCGACATCACCGCGGTCATGCAACTGCTGCGCGATGACGCCGTATTCGAGATGCCGCCAGAGCCGACCTGGTTCACTGGCCGTGAGCTGATCGGGCGCTTCCTGCGGTCCCGGGTGCTCACCGAACCCGGCCGCTTCCGGATGATCCCCACGGCCGCCAACGGCCAGCCCGCGCTAGCGGCCTACCTGCGCGGTCACGACGGCGCGTACCGCGCACACTCGATCTGCGTGCTCACCATCGCCGCATCGCGCGTCACACGGGTCGCCTCGTTCAACGACCCGGGCCTGTTCGCGGCCTTCGGCCTGCCGCAGGCCGTCCCCGCTGCCGCGGCCCCGGTACCGGGCCGATGACCCCGACGGCATGGCCGGCCGACGGTGCCCGGCTGCTTGAACCGTCGGCCAGCTACGCGGTCGGCGTGGTCCTGGCCGTCACGCCAGAGCTCCTGTCCCGCCCGACGCCATGCCGGGAATGGGACCTGCGGATGCTGCTGCGGCACGCCAGCGAATCCCTGGCCGCGCTCGGTGAGGGCATCGAAACCGGACGCGTTGGCCCCGACCCCGCCGCTGAGGACGGTGACCTGGTGGCTGACCCGGCCCGGGCGTTCCGCGATCGCGCCGGCCAGCTGCTGGACGCCTGGACCAGCTCCGGCCACCAGCGCCAGATCATCGAGATCGCCGGCTGCCCGCTGGCGGCCAGCGTCATGGCCGCCACGGCGGCCCTCGAGATCGCCGTCCACGGGTGGGACATATCCCGGGCATGCGGGCAGCGCCAGCCGATCCCGCGCGCCCTGGCCATCGACCTGCTGGCGATAGCCCCGGCGCTGGTCCCCTGCGCCGGCCGGCACCCCCTGTTCGCGGCGCCGGTCACTGTGGCAGCGACGGCCGGCCCCAGCGACCGGCTCACCGCCTTCCTCGGGCGCTCCCCGGGCATAGCGCCGGCCGTGGGCCATTCGAAGGACGCCGACGAGGCGATGCGGCGGTTGGCCGACCTGGCCCGTCCGAAGCTGGGCCCGTGATCACGAGATCAACCACTCGAGAAAGAGAACGACAATGCGCAAACTGATCGAATCGACCCTCGTCTCGCTCGACGGCGTCATCGAAGCGCCCGAACGGTGGGCCAACTTCGACGCCGAGGCCACGGCGTTGTCCATCAAGCAGCTGGGCAACTACGACGCGTTCGTCATGGGCCGGGTGACCTACGAGAAGTTCTTCGCGAACTGGGGCCACATCGCTGGCAACCCCTACATCGACCTCATCAACGCCATGCCCAAGTACGTCGCATCTCGATCGCTGACCGAGACGGCATGGAATGCCACCCTCCTCGGGCCCGACCCATCCAGCGCGATCGCCCGGCTGAAGGACCAGCCCGGCAAGGACCTCATCAAATACGGCACCAGCCGCTTCGACAACACCCTCGTGCGAGACCACCTGATCGACGAGTTCCACTTCTGGATCATGCCCGTCGTGGCCGGCTCAGGGCAACGGCTGTTCGAGGACGTGGACACCTCCGGGCTCGACCTCAGCCTCACCGGCGAGAGGAGGCTGGAGAACGGGT
>DATGVY010000326.1:0-2254 GCA_035299845.1 Streptosporangiaceae bacterium | reverse complement strand
TTTTGGTCGGCCTAGCCGTCCTGGGCCTGCTGTCCGAGATGGCTGCGGCTCGGCCGCTGGTGTGCCTGGTCGATGACGAGCAGTGGCTCGATCATGCCTCCGCACAGATCCTGGCGTTCGTGGCGCGTCGGCTAGGGGCGGAGGCGGTCGGGCTGGTATTCGGGGCCCGTGTCCCGAGCGGTGACCTGGCGGGATTGCCGGAGCTGGTGGTAGGCGGCCTGCGAGAAGACGATGCGCGCGGGCTGCTGGGTTCGGTGCTGACCGGACCGATGGACGAGCGGGTGCGCGATCAGATAGTCGCCGAGACGCGTGGCAACCCGCTAGCGCTGCTGGAGCTGCCACGCGGTTTGACGGCCGCCGAGCTGGCTGGTGGTTTCGGGCTGCCCGGCGCGCTGTCGCTGCCACGGCGGATAGAGGAGAGTTTCCGGCGGCGCGTCGAGGCTCTTCCGGCCCAGACCCGGCGGCTGCTGCTGCTCGCCGCGGCCGAGCCCACCGGGGACCCGGTGCTGCTGTGGCGGGCGGCCGGTCAGCTCGGGATCGGCGCCGAAGCGGCGGGGCCCGCGGCCGATGCGGGCCTGGCCGAGTTCGGCGCCCGGGTGCGGTTCCGCCATCCGCTGGTGCGTTCGGCGGCCTACCGGTCGGCGACGCTGGAGGAGCGACAGCAGCTGCACCGCGCCCTGGCCAAGGCCACCGATCCGGCGATCGATCCGGACCGCCGCGCCTGGCACCGGGCCCACGCCGCCCCCGGGCCGGATGAGGATGTCGCCGCGGAACTTGAGCGCTCAGCCGACCGGGTGCAGGCACGCGGCGGGCTGGCCGCCGCGGCGGCGTTCCTTGAGCGGGCTACGGTCCTGACGCCCAATCCGGCGCAACGGGCCGGGCGGGCTCTGGCCGCGGCGCAGGCCAAGGTCCAGGCGGGCGGGTCCGGCGCGGCGCTGGACCTGCTGGCCATGGCCGAAGCCGGGCCGCTCAGCGAGTTCCAGCGTGCTCGTGCCGATCTCGTGCGCGCCCAGCTCGCGTTCGCCACAAGCCGGGGCAGCGACGCAGCGCCGCTGCTGCTGCAGGCCGCCAAGCGGCTGGAGCCGATCGACGCCGGTCTTGCCCGGGCGACCTACCTGGACGCGATGATTGCCGCGGTCTTCGCTGGCCGCCTCGCCGGTCCCGGTGCCGACGTGCTGGCGGTGGCCCGGGCGGTCAGTGCGGCGCCGCCACCGCTGCATGCGCCGGGCGCATCCGATCTCCTCCTCGACGGCCTGGCAGCGCACTATAACGAGGGGTACGCGGCCGCATTGCCGATCCTGCGCAGGGCACTGATCGCCTTCGGCGGCGGCATGCCCGCTGACCAGGAGCTGCGCTGGCTGTCGCTGGCGTTTGCGGCGGCCATGCACATCTGGGATGACGATCGCGCCGAGGTGCTCTCCAAGCGGTACGTCGAGCGTGCCCGCAAGGTCGGCGCGCTCATTGAGCTTCCTTTGGCCCTCAG
This sequence comes from Streptosporangiaceae bacterium, assembly GCA_035299845.1. Taxonomy (GTDB): domain Bacteria; phylum Actinomycetota; class Actinomycetes; order Streptosporangiales; family Streptosporangiaceae; genus Palsa-506. The sequence continues at coordinate 771 of DATGVY010000326.1, read as the reverse complement.
CAGACGCGTATACGTGCTCCTCTTCGCTGGTGAGCTGACCGCCGCGGCATCACTGGTCGAGGAGGCGCAGGCGGCCACAGAGGCGACGGGGACCAACTTCACGCCGTATGCCGCTATGGGCCTCGCCGCGTTGCGCGGTGACGAAATCGAGGCGTCCGCGCTGATCGAAGCCACCCTCAAGGACGTGCCATCGCGAGGCGAGGGACTTGGGATAACCGCGGCCGAGCGGGCGAACGCAGTGCTGAACAACGGTCTCGGCCGCTACCAGAAGGCCCTGGCCGCGGCCCAGCGGGCCACCGTGAACGACCGGGAGCTGGGCTTCTCAAACTGGGCGTTGGCCGAGCTGATCGAGGCCGCCACACGCAGCGGGATGAGCGAGACAGCCGCCGGTGCCTACCGGCGGCTCGCCGAGATCACCGGCGCCAGCGGCACCGACTGGGCGCTGGGGGTCCAGGCGCGTTCGCACGCGCTGCTGAGCGATGGCGAGGAGGCCGAGGGCCTATACCGCCAGGCGATAGCCCGCCTCGGCCGGACCCGTGCCCGTACCGAGCTGGCCCGCGCCCACCTGCTGTACGGCGAATGGCTGCGCCGGGCGCGCCGTCGTGCTGACGCACGGGAGCAGCTGCGTAACGCCCACGGCATGCTGGAGGCGATAGGCATGGAGGGGTTCGCCGAACGGGCCAGGCGCGAGCTGCGGGCCACCGGCGAGACCGCCCGCAAGCGCACCATCGCCACCACGGTTGAGCTGACTGCACGGGAGGCCCAGATCGC
>DATGVY010000325.1:0-2269 GCA_035299845.1 Streptosporangiaceae bacterium | reverse complement strand
GGCGATCACCCGTGTGGACATGGCACAGGCCCGGGAGCAGATGGGCCCGCAGCGTCGCGGAGGGTTTCGGGGTGAGCTACGCCCCCACGCGTCGAGGGCGAGCTGTGCTTGAGGCTGATGCTGTGGAGCAGACCTTGCGCGGGGAGAGCGCCGAGTCCGCCTGAGTCGCCGCCCGACGAATGGGCGCGCCAGCTGCCGGTCACCTGAGCTACCCGGACAACGGGATTGACTGCACGCCTATCGCTTGCTGCGCAAAGGAGAAGCGCTCGCCCGCCGGCGAGAGCCCGGGGAACCGCAGCCGGTCGGCCGGGCCTGCCGGGCCCGCCGCAGCGGGGTATCGGTCACCAGCTTGCTGGGGCCGCCTGACGCGCCGCGAGCGCCCGCTAGAGGCGGAGCGGGGCAGGAGGCCTGCGGCGGCACGGCCGGGCAGGCATGCCTGCGTTACCGTGGAGGCGCGGCAGGTGGCGAGGGTAGCGGCTGCGAGGGGAATGGCGTGCTGGGTAGTTCTTCGATGGACAATGTCACGTGCATTGAGGACTTGCGGGCTATGGCGCTACGCCGGGTCCCGCGAGCGTTTTTCCAGTACGCCGACCACGGCTCCTATACCCAGTCGACATTGCGGGCCAACCGGGCCGGCCTGGACGCGGTCAGGTTCCGCCAGCGCGTCGGGATTGATGTCGGGACGCGCGAGCTGTCCACGATCATCGCCGGCGAACTGGCGTCGCTGCCGCTGGTGCTGGCTCCGGTCGGGCTGTGCGGCATGCAGTTCGGTGACGGCGAGATCCTTGCCTGCCGCGCGGCGCAGGCGGCCGGGATCCCGTTCTGCCTGAGCACCATGTCGATCTGCTCGATCGAGGACGTAGCCGCCGCCGTGCGCGAGCCGTTCTGGTTCCAGCTCTACCTGATGCGGGACCGTGGTTTCGTCCGTGACCTGCTGGGGCGCGTGGTCGCCGCGCGGTGCAGCGCCTTGGTGATCACCCTGGATCTGAACGTGCTCGGGCAGCGTCATTGCGACATCAAGAACGGTATGTCAGTGCCGCCGCGGATCACCTTGGCGAACCTCGCCAATGTCACCGCCAGGCCAGCATGGGCGCTGAGCATCCTGCGCGGCAGGCGCAAGACCTTCGGCAACCTGGCCGGCCACATCCCCGGCGGGGGCAACCTGCGATCTGTGGCTCAGTGGACCGCCGCGCAGTTCGACCCCACCCTGAACTGGGCAGACATCGAATGGGTCCGCGCCCTCTGGCCAGGCAGGATCATCCTGAAGGGAATTCTCGACCCCGAGGACGCCAAGATCGCTGCCCGGATGGGCGTTTCAGCGATTGTCGTGTCCAACCATGGCGGACGTCAGCTCGACGGCGCCCCGTCGGCCATCTCAGCGCTGCCCGCGGTCGCCGACGCGGTCGGCTCCGACATCGAGATCATGTTCGACAGCGGTATCCGGTCCGGCCAGGACGTGCTGCGGGCACTCGCGCTCGGTGCCCGCTCTTGCATGATCGGCCGTGCGTACCTCTATGGCCTGGGCGCCGGCGGACTGCAGGGTGTCGCCAAGGCCATCGAGATCATCCGTAACGAGCTCGATGTTTCGATGGCGCTGACCGGCATCACGTCCGTCGCCGCCGCCGGCCCGCCGATAATCGCTGCTGGCAGTGGCATCGAAGCGCCGCGTCGGCTGTCTTGACCGGGCATCCGCGAGCAGCATCTGGCAAATGGAACCGCCGCGCCTGCACCGCACCGAAGCTGACATAACCCCAACCGTCGGCCACCGCGCACTCGTCGCGCAGACTGCCGACCATGTACCTGACGTTAGAGGCGGCATTCGAGCGCGGCCAACCGGAATACCGGGCCCTTGCCGTGCCCGAGGGCTTCCCCCGCGTCAAGACCCTGACGACTCACCACGCAGTGCCGACATAGGCACGACAGAACAACCGAATCTGCGCGCCGCCGCAGGCTACAGCCGAGGATCCCGTAGCAATACAGATCGGCGGTTAGCGGAGCGGAGGTCGTCGCGGTAGGTGACCGCCGAAGCAGCGCGCACCGACGTCAGGGCCGTGGTCTGCCGCATGACACGACCGACCAGCGCTGGGACAATGGCGCGATGAGTCCGCGAAGCCGTGGCCGCCCGCCCGGCCGTGGCCGCCGCCAGCAGGCCAGGCGGCCTGGCGCGCGCCCGGGCGGACCGCACCTGGCTGCAGTGCCGGCCGGTGGCGAAACCCCCGGGTACGAGGAGGAGACGACGGATTGCTGGTTCGACGAGCCTGAGCCCGGT
>DATGVY010000324.1:0-14516 GCA_035299845.1 Streptosporangiaceae bacterium | reverse complement strand
GTCCGCGAGATCGCCGCCGAGCTGATCAGGCTGTACTCGGCACGGATGGCCTCGCCTGGGCACCAGTACGGGCCGGATTCCCCGTGGCAGCGCGAGCTCGAGGACGCGTTCCCCTACGTGGAGACGCCCGACCAGCTCTCTGCGGTGGACGACGTCAAGCGCGACATGGAGAAGCCGGTGCCGATGGACCGGCTGATCTGCGGCGACGTCGGCTACGGCAAGACCGAGATCGCGGTCCGCGCGGCGTTCAAGGCCGTGCAGGACGGCAAGCAGGTGGCGGTGCTCGTGCCGACCACGCTGCTGGTCCAGCAGCACATCGCCACCTTCGGCGAGCGCTACGCCCCGTTTCCCGTGCAGGTCAGGCCGCTGTCGCGGTTCCAGAGCGACGGCGAGGTGGCAGCGACGATCGGCGGCATGGCCGACGGCACGGTCGACGTGGTCATCGGCACGCACCGGCTGCTGTCGCCGGAGACCAGGTTCAAGCGGCTCGGCCTGGTGATCATCGACGAGGAGCAGCGGTTCGGCGTCGAGCACAAGGAGTACCTGAAACGGCTGCGCACCGAAGTCGACGTGCTGTCCATGTCGGCGACCCCGATCCCGCGCACCCTGGAGATGGGCGTCGCGGGCATCAGGGAGATGTCCACCATCTTGACCCCGCCGGAAGAGCGCCATCCCGTGCTGACCTTCGTCGGGCCGTATGAGGAGAAGCAGATCGCCGCCGCGATCCGGCGCGAGCTGCTCAGGGACGGCCAGGTCTTCTTCGTGCACAACAGGGTCGCGTCGATCAACAAGGTCGCCGCCCGGATCGGCGATCTCGTCCCGGAGGCAAGGATCGCGGTCGCGCACGGCCAGATGAACGAGCACCGGCTCGAGAAGATCATGGTGGACTTCTGGGACAAGGCGTACGACGTGCTGGTATCGACGACGATCGTCGAGTCCGGCCTGGACATCCCGAACGCCAACACCCTGCTGGTGGACCGGGCTGACGGCTACGGGCTCTCCCAGCTGCACCAGCTGCGCGGCCGGGTCGGACGCGGCCGGGAGCGGGGCTACTCGTACTTCCTCTACCCGCCGGAGAAGCCGCTCAGCGAGACCGCGCACGAGCGGCTGGCCACGGTCGCACAGCACACCGAGATGGGCGCGGGCATGTACGTGGCGCTCAAGGACCTGGAGATCCGCGGGGCCGGCAACCTGCTCGGCGGCGAGCAGTCCGGGCACATCGCCGGCGTCGGCTTCGACCTGTACGTGCGGATGATCGGCGAGGCGGTCAGCGAGCTGCGCGGCGGCGGGCCTGCCGAGCGGCCAGAGGTCCGGGTCGAGCTGCCGGTCAACGCGCACATCCCGCACGAGTACGTGCCCGGCGAGCGGCTGCGGCTTGAGGCCTACACCCGGATCGCCGCCATTGACTCCGCCGATGACCTGGCCGCCGTGCGCGCCGAGCTCGCCGACCGGTTCGGCCCGCCGCCCGGGCCGGTGGACAGCCTGCTGGCGGTGGCGCGGCTGCGCGCCCGCGCCCGGCACGCCGGGCTGACCGACATCACCCAGCAGGGCAACCACATCAGGTTCGCGCCGGTGGCGCTGCCGGAGTCGCGGGAAGTGCGGGTGCAGCGGCTGTACCCGAGGACCGTGCTCAAACCCGCGGTGCGTACGATGCTCGTACCGGTGCCGAGGGAGCAGCCGGCCGCCGGGCCCGGGCAGTCTGCGGCGGCCGCCACGGTCGGCCAGGTGTCCAGGCTCGGTGCCCGGCCGATCCGCGATGCCGAGCTGCTCGCATGGTGCGAGGAGCTCGTCGAGGCCGTGTTCGGCGGGCTGGGCCCGGTCGCTTCGGACGCTTGAGGAAGGACTGCTCGTGCTCCGCGCCTCGATGAAGATGGTGGCCGCCGCGCTCGCGGCCGGCGCCGTGCTGACCGCGTGCGGGCCGGTCAAGATGGGCGCCGCCGCCGTGATGAGCGGCCAGCGGATCTCCGCATCGACCCTGGCCGCCGAGGTCGCCAACCTCAATCAGGGCTACCTGCGGTACAAGGGAAAGGTAGCGCTCCAGTACCCGGTATCCCAGATGCCGCAGGAAGTACTCGGCTGGCTGGTCAGGTTCCGGGTGCGCGACGAGCTCGCCGCGGCCCGCGGCATCCGGGTGAGCCCGGCTCAGGTGCAGCAGGCCATGGCGCAGATCAGGTCGCAGGCGCAGTCATCCGCCGCCAGCCCGGTCAATCTCGCGCAGCTGGCCGTGGCGAACGGCCTGCCGCCGGACCAGCTGACGGCGCTGGCCAGGTACCAGGCAATCGAGACGGTGGTTGTCAGCCGGCTGGACGGCGGCAAGTTGCCGAAGGCGAGCACGGCACTGCAGGCGCTCGGCGCCGCGTTCAGCAAGGCCGAGTGCCAGGCCGCCAGGAAGCTCGCTATCATGATCAATCCCCAGTACGGCAGGCTCGACTACTCCCAGTACTCGATCATCCCGGCTCCCACCACGCTGTCCGCGACGGGACCGCCGCAATCGCCCGCGCCCTCCGCGTCGCCTCAGCTGACGCCGCCCTGCTAGGGGCGCGGGTGACGCAGGCGGGCGCCAACGCGGGCGAGGGCACGACTCCGCCCGGCGCGCAGCATGACCCGGCGCAGCCAGCGCCCCCCGCCCAGCCCCAGCCGACGGCGGCAGGCCCAGTTTCTGCGCCCCGCGCCGCGGTCGCCCCGCCCCGGTCGGCCGCCCCGCCCCGGTCGGCGGCGCCCGGCCCGGTCTCTGCGCCGCCCGGCCCGGCCTCCGCCCGGCCCGCGCCGCCGCCCGGCGCCCGACTCCTGCGGCTGGTGGCCGTCATGGACCGGCTCAGGACCGAGTGCCCGTGGGACGCGAAGCAGACGCACGACACGCTCGCCCCCTACCTGCTGGAGGAGAGCTACGAGGCGCTGGACGCCCTGGAAAGCGGTGACCACGCGGCGCTGCGGGAGGAACTCGGCGACGTCCTGCTCCAGGTCGCCTTCCATGCCCGGGTCGCGGCTGAGCGCACCGACGGCACCGGCTACACGATTGATGACGTGGCCGACGGCATCGTTGCCAAGCTAGTGCGCCGGCACCCGCACGTGTTCGCTGACGTGAGCGTCTCCGGCGCCGACGAGGTCACCCAGAACTGGGACGCTATCAAGGCAGCCGAGCGCGCATCGGCCGGCGGCTCGGCGGCCCCGGTGTTTGATGGCGTACCATTCGGCCAGCCTGCCCTGTCGCTGGCCGCACAGCTCCAGCGCCGGGCGGAACGGGCCGGCCTGCCGGATGAGCTGGCCGAGCTGCCGCCAGGCACGGCGGTGAGCGAGATCGGCGCCGAGCTTTTCGCGCTGGTCGCGCGGGCCCGCGCGGCCGGGCTTGACCCCGAGCTTGAGATGCGTTCCGCCGCGCGCGCCTACCGCGACCGGGTGCTGGCCTGGGAAGCCGAGCGCCGCCAGCCGGGCTGACGGCCTGCGGAGCTACGGCGTGGCCGCTGCGTCGGCCCGGTGCCCTCGACTAGGCTCCGATGCGGACATGTCGGCACAGCACACGTGGGGAGCTTCCACCGTGGCCTCTATCGAAGTCGTCGATGCCAGGCAGATCCTGGATTCGCGCGGCAACCCGACCATTGAGGTCGAGGTGGGACTGGATGACGGGACGGTCGGCCGGGCGGCCGTGCCCAGCGGCGCGTCCACTGGCGCTTTCGAGGCGGTCGAGCTCAGGGACGGCGGCGGTGAGTACGGCGGCAAGGGGGTCATGCGGGCCGTCAGCGCTGTCAACGACCAGATCCAGCCCGAGCTGCTCGGCTACGACGCCGATGATCAGCGGCTGATCGACCAGGCCCTGATTGACCTCGACCGCACGCCGGACAAGTCGCGGCTCGGCGCGAACGCGATCATCGGGGTCAGCATTGCGGTGGCCAAGGCCGCCGCCGAGTCGGCGCAGTTGCCGCTCTTCCGCTACCTTGGCGGGCCCAACGCACACCTGCTCCCCGTGCCGCAGATGAACATACTCAACGGCGGCGCTCATGCGGACAACAATGTCGACGTCCAGGAATTCATGATCCTGCCCGTTGGGGCGGGCACCTTCGCCGAGGCGCTGCGCTGGGGCGCGGAGACCTATCACGCCCTGAAGTCCGTGCTCAGGCAGCACGGCCTGGCGACCGGCGTCGGCGATGAGGGCGGCTTCGCCCCCGACCTTGAGCACAACAAGGCGGCCCTTGACCTGATCGTGGAGGCGATAGGGAAGGCCGGCTTCACGGCGGGGCAGGATGTCGCGCTTGCCATCGATGCCGCCGCGTCTGAGTTCTACGCCGACGGGACGTACAAGTTCGAGGGGAGCAGGAAGACCTCGGCCGAGATGACCGAGATCTACGGCGACTGGCTTGAGCAGTACCCGCTTGTCTCCCTTGAGGATCCGCTGGCCGAGGAGGACTGGTCCGGCTGGACGGAGCTGACCGCGGCCCTGGGCGACCGGGTGCAGGTGGTAGGTGATGACCTCTTCGTGACCAACCCGGACCGGCTGCGCCGCGGCATTGATGCGGGCGCGGCGAATTCGCTGCTGGTCAAGCTCAACCAGATCGGCACGGTGACCGAGACGCTGAACGCGGTGGCGCTCGCGCACCGCAGCAAGTTCAGCTGCGTGATCAGTCACCGCTCCGGTGAGACGGACGACACCACGATCTCCGATCTTGCGGTGGCCACCAACTGCGGCCAGATCAAGACCGGCGCGCCTGCCAGGTACGAGCGAGTGGCCAAGTACAACCAGCTGCTCCGCATCGAGGAGCTGCTCGGCGACGCGGCCAGCTACGCCGGGCGGGCGGTCTTCCCGCGCACGGCGGCTGGCGGCAGATGACGGTTCCGGCCGGCCCGCGCCCGCAGGCGCAAGAGCGTGCCAGGTTTACCAGCCGGGCCGCCGTTCTCGCCGTGGTGCTCTGCGCGATCGCGCTGAGCCTTGCCTATCCGGTGCGGGAGTACCTGGGCCAGCGGCGTCAGATCGACCAGCTGGAGGCGCAGCGGCAGACCATCGAGATACAGGTGCACCGGCTCGAGGCGGAGCACCGCAAGCTCACCGATCCCGCCTATATCGAGCAGCAGGCGCGAGACCGGCTGCACATGTGCATGCCGACCCAAACCTGCTATGTGGTCATCCCTGGCCGGCGTTTCGCCGGGCAGGCCGCGCCGGCCGGCGGCCCGGTGGTGCCGTGGTACGAGCGCTTGTGGGACTCGGTACACGCGGCGAATCAGGTGTCACGCAGATGACGGCCGCGCCGGGGTGGCGCGGACCGGCCGGCCGGGCGGTTGCCGACGGGCCGCCTCCGGGCAAGCCGGCCAGCCCCGGCGTACGCTACGGCCGGCCTGACGGCGCCGGTGCCGCCGATGCGCCGTCCGCCGGGGACATCGCCGTCATCACCGCTCAGCTGGGACGGCCGCCGCGCGGCACGCTCGCCGTCGCCCACCGGTGCCCGTGCGGACTGCCGGATGTCGTCAAGACCGCGCCGTGGCTGCCCGATGGCACGCTCTTTCCGACCCTGTACTACCTGACCTGCCCCCGTGCATCGGCGGCCATGAGCAGGCTAGAGGCTGCCGGGCTGATGCGGGAGATGACGCAGCGGCTGGCCGGGGACCCCGGGCTGAGGCAACAGCAGCAGGCCGCTCACCGGGACTACCTCGCCCGCCGGGATGCGGCTGCCCTTGCGGCCGGCACCCGGCCGCTGCCGCCGGGCACGGCTAGCGCCGGAGGCATGCCGGACCGGGTGAAGTGCCTGCACGCGCTGGCCGCGCACGAGCTGGCCTGCCCCGGGGCGAACGCGCTGGGCCGCGAGGCTATTCAGGCGGCCGGGAAGTGGTGGGCGGCCGGGCCGTGCGTGGCGGGCCCGGACTCCGCTGGGCAGTCAGCGGCCGGTCAGTCGGCGGCAGGATCGTCGGCGGCCGGTCGGTCGGCGGCCGGGTCATCAGCGGCCGGTCGGTCGGCGGCAGGATCGTCGGCGGCCGGGTCATTGGCGGCCGGATCGTCAGCGGGCCGATGAGCGGTGGCCTGGTGCGCAATGATCCCGCGCGCAGCGGGCACGTCAGCAACCCGCACGTCACCAACCCGGCGGCGGGCGGCGTCCGTGTCGCCGCGATCGATTGCGGCACCAATTCGCTTCGCCTGCTGATCGCCGACATGGACCCTGGCCAGGCCACCCTGGCCGACGTGGTCCGCCGGATGGAGATCGTCCGGCTTGGCCAGGGCGTGGACGCCACCGGCAGCCTCGCGCCGGACGCGCTGGCACGGACGTTCCGCGTGCTGGAGGAGTACGCGCGGATCGTCGCCGATGCCTCGGCCAGCGCCATCCGGATGGTGGCGACGAGTGCCACCAGGGACGCCGCGAACTCCGCCGAATTCCTCCGCGGGGTTACCCGGATCCTCGGCGTGCCACCCGAGGTCCTGACGGGTGGCCAGGAGGCATTCCTGTCGTTCACCGGAGCCACCGCCGAGCTGGCCGCGCCGCGGGCGGGCGGGAAGCGCCGCGCCGCGGCGCAGTTCCCGCCGCCGTACCTGGTCGTCGACATCGGCGGTGGATCGACCGAGTTCGTCCTCGGCGGCGGTACCGGCATCGGCGCCGCGGCAGACGGCGCGCTCGCGGCCGTTTCCGTCGATATCGGCTGCGTCCGGATGACCGAGCGGCACCTGCACTCCGACCCGCCGACGGACGCGGAGGTCGCCGCGGCGGTCGCGGACATCGACGCGGCAATCGGCCAGGCCGCGGCGCAGCTGCCCGGGCGGCAGGCTCGCACGCTCGTGGGCCTGGCCGGATCTGTCACCACCGTGGCCGGCATTGCGCTTGACCTGCCCGCCTACGACGCTAACCGGATCCACCACGCCAGGATCCCGGCCGGCCAGGTGCACGCCGTGACGCGCATGCTGCTCAGCCAGACCCGCGCGCAGCGTGCCCAGATCGGCGTCATGCATCCTGGCCGGGTGGATGTGATCGGCGCGGGAGCGCTGGTGCTCGACCGGATCCTGGCCAGTCTCGGCTTCACAGAGGTAGTGGCCAGCGAGCATGACATCCTGGACGGCATCGCCTGGTCCATGGTGGCTGGCCGTGCCGGATGAGCCGGCGGCCGGCCAGCCCTTGCGGTCGCGTGCCGGGGCCGGAGGCGCCGGCGCGGCGGCGGGCAGCCAGGCAGATACGACCGGCGGCCTCGGCCCGGTGCCGCCGGGAAGCGGCTGGCCAGACGATCCGGCGACGCAGGCGACCCCGGTGGCAGCAAGCCCGGCCGGCGTCCGGGCCCTCGCGGCGACCGCAGGAACGCTCGCCGAGCTCGCGGCCAGGCAATCGGTCTGCCGTGCCTGCCCGCGACTGGTCGGGTGGCGGGAGCAGGTGGCGGCGGAGAAGCGCCGCTCGTTCGCAGCCGAGCGCTACTGGGGACGGCCGGTTCCTGGCTGGGGCGACGACCGGCCGGCCGTGCTCATCGTCGGCCTTGCGCCGGCCGCGCACGGCGGCAATCGCACCGGGCGGATCTTCACCGGGGATCGCAGCGGAGACGTCCTGTTCGGCTCTCTCTGGCGCTGCGGCCTGGCCGCCCAGCCTGCCAGCATCGCGGCCGGCGATGGCCAGCGGCTGCTGGGGACGCGAATGATCGCCGCGGTCCGCTGTGCTCCGCCGGCGAACAAGCCGTCGGTGGCCGAGCGGGATACCTGCGCGCCCTGGCTGGCGGAAGAGATCGCCCAGGTCCGGGCTTCGGTCAGCGTCATCGTGTGCCTCGGCCACTTCGCCTGGCAGGCGATCTTGCCGCAGCTAGCCCGTGCTGGCTTCAGGCTGCCCAGGCCACGACCCGCTTTCGGGCACGGCGCGGAAGCCCGGCTGCGGGCGGCATCAGGCGCAGGCGGCGAGCATCAGCAGGCCGCTGCGCCCGGCGATCAGGGCACCGGCCCGCGGGCCCCAGGGGCATCCGGCGGCGGCAGCGGCGAGGTATTACTGATCGGCTGCTACCACCCGAGCCAGCAGAACACCTTTACCGGCCGCGTGACGGAGGACATGCTGGACGCTGTGTTCCAGCGGGCCCGGCAGCAGGCCGGGCTGTAACGTTCGCGCCGCCGCCGGCGATGCGCTTACGGAGCGTAGATACTTGTAGTTCAATAGCTACGCACCGTATCTGCGGTCCCGGAGAAAGGAATTAAATAGGTGATATTGACCTCGAATGTAGCCCATAATAATCCGCCGCCCATGCGTTTATCTGAACCGTTCGGGGTATCCTCATGAAGCCCCCGTAGCCCAAAGGAAGAGGCCGGCCCCCTAAAAGGGTCCCCAGTGTCGGTTCGACTCCGACCGGGGGTACATAGCATGTCAGACCACGCATCGCGGCGCGATCCGGTCGGTCTTTGCCGATAGAGTGCCCCCTGCCCTAGTTGCCATGCACTGGCCGGTGCGCTTTACTGATCGCGTCGCGTGACTGAACCGCCAGCCAATGATCGCCGAGCGCAGTCGCATGCGTATCAAGGGCATCTCTGGCCGCTGAAGGCGACCATGGATTGGCGTAATAAGCGATCTTGTCTCAATAGACAATGGCCCGATGCCATCCGTTAAGTAATCGTTAGCGAGCTTCGGACCGGGATGCTCGGCCCCCGTCCTTGCCAGCGCGGATCAGCCGCTGACGTCCGGCCCGGCGCGGGTGATCGTAACCCGCGCGATCACCCGCCGATCGCGTTCCATGGCGGCGCGGTAGTCGGCCCAGTCCGGGTGCTCGCCCGCGACGCTCCGGTAATAGCTGACCAGGATATCCATCGCGGCGGGCAGCGGAACGATCTCCGCCGTTCCCTCTACCTGGATCCACTCGCCGAAGAAGCCGTCGTTCAGCACGCACAGCGATGCGCGGGGATCACGCCTCAGGTTCCGCGTCTTGATCGCGGCCTCCCGGGTGCTGATCAGCACCCGGCCATCGTCGTCCACGGTGGCGGTTACCGGCGAGAGCTGCGGTCGCCCGTCGGCTCGCGAGGTGGCGAGCACGGCCCGGTGATGGGCACGCAGGAACTTGCGGGCGGTGTCCAGGTCCACGTCAGGCCCAGATCTCCATCAAGCGCTGTTGAGCCTGCTCTGGCGCTGCAGCGCGTATTCGTGCACGATCGCGCTCGCGTAGCCATGCGTCAGGCCGTGCTCGTCCGCCAGCCAGTACGCCCGTTCCTCGCAGCGCAGGAAGGAAGGGCCCGATTCGAGTCTTCTGAACCACTCACGGAGGTCTCGTCCTGTGACGATCGGGATGCGGGCGATGAGGTTCCTGTGCATCTCCGGAGAGTGGGTCAGGGACAAGTGGCACCTCCAGGGGGCGAGCTCCTCTTGCTGTCGAGACTGCACCACGCATGCGCCCATGACAACCCCCAACACCTGGCTTCTTTGGCGCCCGCTCGGTCCTGCATCACGATCCGGGGCAAACGGGACCCGGCTGCCGGGCGGAGCACGCAGGCGATGGCCGCCCGCGCCTGCCTGCCTGGCCAGGCCCAGGGTGGCGCACGCGCAGGCAGTGGCTCCGCGCACGCCGCGGCGTGCGCGAGCGAGGCCGGGTCAGGAAAGCCGCTCGAAGATCATCGCAATGCCCTGGCCGCCGCCCACGCACATGGTCTCCAGCCCGAAGGTCTTGTCGTGGAACTGCAGGCTGTTCAGGAGCGTCGAGGTGATGCGCGCCCCCGTCATGCCGAACGGGTGGCCGACGGCGATCGCGCCGCCATTGACGTTCAGCTTGCCCACGTCGATGCCCAGGTCCCGGTAGGACGGGATCACCTGTGCGGCGAAGGCCTCGTTGATCTCGACCAGGTCGATGTCGTCAATGGTCATCCCCGCCCGGGCCAGCGCGCGGCGGGATGCCTCGACCGGGCCGAGGCCCATGATCTCCGGCGACAGCGCGGTGACTCCGGTGGAGACGATCCTGGCCAGCGGGGTGATGCCGAGCTCGGCGGCCTTGCGGTCGCTCATCACGACCACGGCGGCAGCGCCGTCGTTGAGCGGGCAGCAGTTGCCGGCCGTCACCGTGCCGTCCGGCCGGAACACCGGCTTCAGCCCGGCCACCTTCTCCAGCGTGGTCCCGGGCCGCGGCCCGTCATCGGCTGCCACGACCGAGCCGTCGGGCAGCGTCACCGGCGTGATGTCGCGCTGCCAGAACCCATCGGCCAGTGCCTTCTCGGCCAGGTTCTGGGACCGCACCCCGAACTCGTCCTGCGCTGCGCGGGTGATGTCGCGCAGCTTGGCGACGTTCTCCGCCGTCTGGCCCATCGCCAGGTAGATGTCCGGGATCGCGCTGTCCTGCCGCGGATCGTGCCAGACGTCCCCGCCGCCCTTGGCTTCCTCGGCGGTCCGCTCCTCGGCGGCGGCGAAGACCGGGTTCTTGGTGTCCGGCCAGCTGTCGCTGCTGCCCTTGGCCAGCCGGCTCACGCATTCCACCCCGGCGGAGATGAACGCGTCGCCCTCGCCGGCCTTGATCGCGTGGAAGGCCATCCGGGTGGTCTGCAGCGACGACGAGCAGTACCTGGTGATTGTCGTCCCCGGCAGGTTGTCGTAGCCGAGCATCACCGCGACGACCCGGGCCATGTTGTAGCCCTGCTCGCCGCCGGGCAGGCCGCAGCCGAGCATCAGGTCGTCGATGCTGGCCGGGTCGAGCTGCGGCACCCTGGCCAGCGCGGCCCGGATCATCGCAACGGTCAGGTCATCGGGACGGATACTGGTGAGCGAGCCCTTGAATGCCCTGCCGATGGGCGAGCGGGCGGTAGCGACGACGACTGCCTCGGGCATGGCGGACTCCCTCGGAACTGGTAGTTAACCGCAGACTACCTCGCACTCCTCGTGCAGATTGCACGCGTACCAGCGCTTCTACGTATCCGCCCACTTCAGGGTCCGGTTTCGTCAGTCGTCCGCAGGCTTATCCGCATGCGCTCCTCGCGGTGGTCGACCAGCACGGCCAGATCATCGAGCGTCGCGGCCGTCATCGGCTCGCCGGATGGCCGCCCGGTGTTGCTCCGCCGCCAGCAGACGAAGCCAAAGCCGTCAAAGCCGCCTTGCAGGACGTAGCAGGGGTAGGTCTTCATCCACGCGCCGATGTTGAGGCCGAACCGCGGGCCGCCTAACTGCCCGACGTCTAGCGACGGCCCCGAGATCCATCCCCCGACGTCGCCGAACACCAGGTCGGTCGGGTCATTGTCGTCAGTGCTCATTGCACTCCTGGCCACGCTGCGTTCGGGGTCTTCCTAGAGCAAGCACTCTACAGTGCTATACGTAGCGATGTATAGCATCGCGAGTATTGTTGCAGGTCAACGCTGCCTTACAGTGATCGACATGGCTGAGTCGCCGATCTTCAACCCGGACTCGCCGACACCTCTGTACGTCCAGGCCGCCGACTACATCGCGGCCAGGATTGCTGCTGGCGATCTGGCGCCAGGCAATCGGTTGCCAGCAGAGCGCGAACTGGCTGATCAGTGGGGAATCGCCTACCAGACTGTGCGCCGGGCCATGCGGGAGCTCCGCGAGCGCGGCCTGGTCACGAGCGTGGTAGGCAAGGGCACGTTCGTCACCGAGCGGAAATAGGGCCCGGCTGGGATAGCGTCGTTTGCACCGAGAGTAGGGGGTCCCGATGCAGGTCCACGATTCCCTGATCGAGCTGATGGGGAACACCCCGCTGGTCAGGCTGCGTAAGGTCACGCGCGGGCTAGGCGCAGGCGGGCGGGCTCCTGACGTGCTGGCCAAGGTCGAGTACTTCAACCCGGGCGGCTCGGTGAAAGACCGCATCGCGGTGCGCATGATAGCGGCGGCCGAGGCCTCTGGAGCGCTCCAGCCTGGCGGCACGATCGTCGAGCCGACATCCGGCAACACCGGCATCGGGCTGGCGATCGTCGCCGCGGAGAAGGGCTACCGGTGCCTCTTCGTCTGCCCGGACAAGGTGGGCCAGGACAAGATCAGCGTGCTGCGCGCGTACGGGGCGGAAGTGGTCGTGTGCCCGACGACCGTCTCTCCCGGGCACCCTGACTCCTATTACTCGGTGTCGGACCGGCTCGCCGCCGAGACCTCCGGCGGGTGGAAGCCCGACCAGTACGCCAACCCGGAGAACCCGGCCTCGCATTACGATTCCACCGGCCCGGAAATCTGGGCCCAGACGGAGGGCAAGGTCACCCACTTCGTGGCCGGGATAGGCACCGGCGGCACGATATCGGGCACCGGCCGGTTCCTGAAGGATGCCTCCAGCGGGCGGGTGCAGGTGATCGGCGCCGACCCGGAGGGGTCGGTCTACTCGGGCGGGTCTGGCCGGCCCTACCTGGTTGAGGGCGTCGGCGAAGACATCTGGCCGGACACCTATGACAGGACCATCTGCGATCAGGTCATCGCAGTCAGCGACGCTGAGTCATTCCAGATGACGCGCCGGCTGGCCCGCGAGGAGGCGCTGCTGACCGGCGGCTCGTGCGGGCTGGCAGTGGTCGCCGCGCTGCGGGTCGCCGCCACGGCTGGGCCAGCCGACGTGATCGTGGTCTTGCTGCCCGATGGCGGCCGTGGCTACCTCTCGAAGATCTTCAACGACGAATGGATGGCTGACTACGGATTCCTTGCCTCGGAGACCGCCGAGCCGAGGATCGCCGACGTGCTTGCCCGCAAGCAGAGCGGGCTGCCCGAGTTCGTGCACGCCCACCCGGACGAGACCGTCCGGGTGGCGATCGAGACCCTGCGCGAGTACAACGTCTCGCAGCTCCCGGTCATGAAGGAGGAGCCGCCGGTGATGGCGGCGGAAGTTGTCGGCTCGATCGTGGAGCGTGACCTCCTCGACGCGCTGGTGTCAGGGCGGGCCCGGCCGCAGGACCCCATCGGCAGTCACATGTCCGCGCCGCTGCCGATGGTCGGCTCCGGCGAGCCGGTGAGCTCGGCGGTCGCCGCCATGGAGAAGGCGGGCGCCGCGGTGGTGCTGGTAGACGGCAAGCCAGCGGGAATGATCACCCGGCAGGATGTGCTGACATTCCTGTCCGCTGGCAACGGCTGACGGCCTAGGGTTGGCTGGTCGCCGGGCTGCGGCGGCCGGGTGACCCTGCCACACCGGGATCGCCCGCGGGCGGCATGACGGGGACGCTGGGTGGTACCAGGGTCCGGACATTCACCTAGGCAAAGTGGCGAGCTATGCAGACGCATCACTCCGACGGTTTCGAGACCCTGGCGATCCATGCCGGGCAGGAGCCCGACCCGCTGACCGGGGCCGTGGTCCCGCCGATCTACCAGGTGTCCACGTACAAGCAGGACGGCGTGGGCGGGCTGCGGGGGGCCGGCCTCGGCGCGGGCGGCGGGACCGGGTCAGGGCCGGCCCGCTGGGTCGAGGGCTACGAGTACTCCCGGACCGCCAACCCGACCAGGGGCGCATTGGAAGAGTGCCTGGCGGCGCTGGAGGGCGGGGCCCGCTCGCTGGCGTTCGCCTCCGGCATGGCGGCCGAGGACTGCCTGCTCCGCACGGTCACCGGACCCGGGGATCATGTGCTGATCCCGCACGACTCGTACGGCGGCACCTACCGCCTGTTCGACAAGGTCCTGCAGTCGTGGGGCGTCAGCTACCGGCCTGTTCCGGTAACGGAACCTGGCCGCGTCCGGAGTGCCCTCCGCGAGAAGCCCGCCCGGGTCGTCTGGATAGAGACACCGACCAACCCGCTGCTGTCCATTGCCCACATCCCCGCGCTGGCCGAGATCGCGCACGCGGAGGGCGCGATGCTCGTCGTGGACAGCACCTTCGCGTCGCCGTACCTGCAACAGCCGCTGGCCCTGGGCGCCGACGTCGTCGTCCATTCGACTACCAAGTACATCGGCGGGCACTCGGACGTCGTAGGCGGCGCGCTGGTAGTAGCCGACGCCGGGCTTGGCGAGCGGCTGGCTTTCCTGCAGAATGCCACCGGATCGGCCGGCGGGCCGTTCGATGCCTGGCTGACGCTACGCGGCGTACGGACCCTCGGCGTCCGGATGGACCGGCACTGCGAGAACGCGGCGAGGGTCGCTGACATGCTCGCCAGCCACCCGGCCGTGGCCGAGGTGTTCTACCCGGGCCTGGCTTCTCATCCTGGCCACGAGACGGCGGCCAAGCAGATGCGCGGGTTCGGCGGGATCGTGTCGATGCGCGTCCGCGGCGGGGAGGAGGCAGCCCTGGCCGTCTGCGCCCAGACCCGGCTGTTCACGCTGGGCGAGTCGCTCGGCGGGGTGGAGTCACTGATCGAGCATCCTGGCCGGATGACGCACGCGTCGGTCGCTGGCTCGGCGCTGGAGGTGCCTGCCGATCTGGTCCGGCTCTCGGTCGGCATTGAGAGCTGCGACGACCTGCTGGAGGACCTCCGCTCAGCCCTCGGCTGACATCGCCAGCCCCGATCCCGGCGTCGCCAGCCCCGATTCCGGCGTCGCAAGGCGCCGCGACGCCGCCGGGGCGCCTGGCGACGCGGCCGCGCGCCGCGGAGCCTCGACGCCGCCGCGCCGCCGGGCCATCCGGTAGCTGGCCGGGTCGGCACCAGCCTTACCCGGGGGCAGTCAGGTGTTCCAGATCATCAGTATCAGGATTACCAGGTAGAG
>DATGVY010000323.1:0-4530 GCA_035299845.1 Streptosporangiaceae bacterium | reverse complement strand
CTGCCGCCCGCGGGTACCGCGAGGCGAGCGCTGGGAGCACGCCGAGCGCGGCTGCCGCGGCCTCCCGGTGCCGGGCCGACCCGGTGAGCGCGGCGTAGCTCAGCAGCGCGCCTGCCAGGGCGAAGGCGCCGGACGGGGTCGGGCCGTCGGCCGGATCGGCCGGGCGGTACAGCAGTGGCTCGCTATCGTCCGCAGTGTCGTAGAAACCACCGGAGCTGTCACCGAACCGGTCGAGGGCCGTCGCGAGCAACTGCCCGGCGAGCTCGACCCAGCGGGCTTCCCCGGTGACGGCCGACAGCGCGAGAAACCCGTCCGCGACGCAGGCGTAGTCCTCGAGCACGCCCGCGCTGGCGCCGACGACACCGTCCCTTGAGGTCCTGGCGAGGCGCCCGGCCGCGAGATGGGTCCCGGCGAGCAACTCGGCTGCGCCGCGGGCGGCCGCGATGAACTCCGGCCGGCCGAGCAGCAGGCCCGCTTCCGCGAGAGCGGCAATAGCCAGGCCGTTCCAGGCGGCTACGACCTTGTCGTCCCTGGCCGGGCGGACCCGCTCAGCCCGGACGGCGAGCAGGATCTTCCGGATCCGGGCGGTTCGGTCGCCGTCCGCCGGATCGGCCCGCAATTGGAGCACCGAACTGCCGCGCTCGAATGTCCCCGCCTCCGTCACGCCGAAGGTTTGCGCCGCATGCTGCCCGTCGGCAGGGCCAAGGGCCGACCGTAGCTGGTCCGGGGTCCAGGCATAGAACTTGCCCTCTTCGCCCTCGCTGTCGGCGTCGAGTGCCGCGGCGAAGCCGCCCTGAGCGGTGCCGAGATCGCTGATCATCCAGGCACAGGTCTCGGCGGCCACCCGGCGGGCCAGGGCCGAGCCCGTCCGGCGCCACAGGTGTGCGTAGGCCCTGGCCAGCAGCGCATTGTCATACAGCATCTTCTCGAAATGAGGAACGATCCAGTCGGCATCGGTCGAGTACCGGGCGAAACCACCGCCCAGCTGGTCATACATGCCACCGCGAGCCATCGCCTCTGCTGTGCCCACGGCCATCGTCAAGGCCAGCCCGCTGACAGCACCCCTGCCCGCTCCATCCGCTGTGCCCGCTCCCCCGGCTGCGGCCACTCCATCCGCTGTGCCCGCTCCCCCGGCTGCGGCCACTCCGCCCGCTGTGCCCGCTCCCCCGGCTGCGGCCACTCCTCCTGCTGCGGGCGTTTCCTTACCTGTGCCCGCATCGTCGCCGGACGGTGCGGCCATCCCTCCGGTCCGCTCGTGGTGCCGTAGCAGGAACTCGATCACCATCGACGGCGGGAACTTTGGCGCGCCACCGAATCCGCCCCGCTGCGTGTCGTAGTCGGCTGCCAGCCCGGCCACCGCCTCGGCGCAGGCCTGGTCAAGCTGCCGAAAACGGGAGCCTGCGCCATCCGCCGGGGCGGCCGCCGGCCAGCCGCCAGGCGCCGGCCCGGCCCGGTCGGCCAGCGCGGCCGCTATCTGCCTGGCCTGGTCGGCAACGTTGCCAGGATCCTCGCGCCAGGCATGGGCCACGCCAAGGACCAGCCGCCGGAATTGCTCCCTGGGGAAGTAGGTGCCGCAGTAGAACGGCTCGCGCTCTGGCGTCATGAACACCGTCATCGGCCAGCCGCCCTGGCCGGTCATCGCCTGGGTCGCGGTCATATAGACCGCGTCCACGTCGGGGCGCTCCTCACGGTCTACCTTGATCGACACCAGGTTGTCGTTCATCAGGGCGGCCGTGGGACTGTCCTCGAATGACTCGTGCGCCATCACATGGCACCAGTGGCAGGCGGAATAGCCGACGGAGAGCAGGACAGGCACGCCTCGCCTACGCGCCTCGGCGAACGCCTCATCGCACCAGGGCCACCAGTCCACCGGGTTGTCAGCGTGCTGGAGAAGGTAGGGACTGGTCGCCTGCCTGAGCCGGTTTGCCATGCCTCCATCTTCGCTGGTGATCCGCACTGGCGATGACACCCGTCGCCGGCCCGGCCGGCCGCTGCGCGCCCCCGCATGGTCGTCAGCCCGCCGGTGCCTAACCTGGATTTGCCGCCAGCCCGACTGCCGGCCGGCGGGCACCGCCCGGACCAGGCACAACGCCCGCGGAGCCACGGCTGCCTGGGTCAGCACAGGCCGTCCGGGCTGCTACCGTGCCAAGGTGACCACATCCCGGCCGGTCAAGGTCGTGCGGGGCCGCGGCACCCGCGTGCGCGGCACCCGGCAGGGGGAGGCGCTCGCCATCGCGCTGCAGAGCATGCCAGGCTTCTGCAGCGCCCAGCAGATCCACGCCGAGCTGCGCAGCCAGGGTGAGCAAGTCGGGCTGACAACGGTTTACCGGCACCTGCAGGTGCTCAGCGAAGACGGCACCGTGGACACGATCCGTGACATCAGCGGCGAGACGCTGTACCGGCGTTGCCGCAGCGACGCCCATCACCATCACCTGACCTGCCGCCGGTGCGGCACCAGCGTCGAGGTGGAGGGCCGCGCGGTGGAACGGTGGGCCGGGCAGGTGGCCGCCGAGGCCGGCTTCACCGACGTCGGTCACACGGTCGAGCTGTTCGGCCTCTGCCCCGACTGCGGCAGGCTCTGAGGCCGGCCGGCCAGCGCGCCGCCACCCCGAGGAGGCCCTGCCTGAAGGCTTAGCTCCACCGAGCTGGCACGGCCGGGCCGGCCGGGGGCGGGTTGCTGGCGCCGCAGGTGTCTTACCTCGGGCACAAGGAGCACGAGCAGGGGAAGGAGAACTATGAGGGCACCACCCGCGGTAAGGACGGCCTGGGTGCCGAAGGCGGTTGCTAGCGGGCCTGCGATGGCTGTGCCGACCGGGGTAAGCGCGTATCCGCCGAGGGCGTCGTAGGACGAGACGCGGGAGAGTTTTTCTGGCGGTATTTCCTGCTGCATGGTGGTGGCCCAGCTGACGCCGAATACTTCGAGGCATCCGCCGGCGAAGAAGGCCGCTGCCGCGTCCAGCGGGACGGCAAGGGGCACGGCCAGGGCGAACAGCACTGCGGAGAACGCTGGCACGGACAAGATGGCGGCCAGCAGCATCCGCCGGGGACGGAACCTGATCATCACGAGGCCGCCGATGACGGCCCCGGCGGAGTAGGCGGCCACGATGTCGCCCCAGCTGCTGGCGCCGCCCAGGCGGGAGTGCGCGACGAGCGGCCCGAGCACGTTGATCGTTCCGGCGGAAATGGCGACAATGAACCCGAATTGCAGGACGATCACCCAGAGCCAGCGCCGTGCGGTGAACTCCCGCCAGCCTTCGCGCAGCTCGTGCAGCATGTTTGATGCCTGGACCGGCGGCAGGCCTGGGAAGCGCATGGTGACCTGGAGCGCGCCGGCGACCGCGAAAGTTGTGGCGTCGACCGCCAGGCCCCAGCCGGGGCCGGCCAGGCCGACCAGGAGGCCGCCGAGCGCCGCGCCGCCGATTGACGCGGCATTGCGGCCGATGCGGTCCAGCGCGTTGGCCTGCGGCCGCTGGTCGGCTGGCACTGTCTGTGGCAGCAGGCCCTGCTCGGCCGGGTAGTAGAAGCCGATGCCCACGCCTCCCGCCGCGGCCAGGGCCGCCAGCTGCCAGACCCGGGCATGACCTGTCAGCAGCAGAGCAGCCGAGCTGCCCTGCGCGAGCGCCTGGAGCGCGTTCGCTGTCACCATGACCTTGTGGCGGGGCAGCCGGTCCGCGACCACGCCGCCGAGCAACAGGAAGGCGATCAGCGGGATCAGCTCCGCGGTCGCGACATATCCCACGTCGCTGGCGGAGCCCCCGATCCCGAGCACGGCGAAAGGGATCGCCACGAAGGAGACTGCAGACCCGGCCACAGAGATGACGTTGCATGTCGCCAGCAGCCGGAAATTGCGGCTGTGCAGCGGACCCCGGAGCGGGGGGCTGCTTGCGCCGGCTCGGTCCATAGCCAGTTACCTCTTTGTCCCGTTTCGCGAGGAGCGCTGCTGTCCCGTTTCGTGGGGAGCGCTGCTGTCGGAAGATCCCGGCACTCGCGATGCCGTCGATGGCTTCTCAATGCTCGGTCGGATGCATGCGGATCGCTCTTCTGTAAGTAACGTATATAAGCTACTATCTGTACATTACTTGATGAACGTGTGAAGCGTACGTACTGTCGTTGGCATGACCCGCGAGATACCGGTGACTCAGGCCAGGGACGAACTGGCGGACCTGGTCAACCGAGTCGCATACGGACATGAGCGCATCATCCTGACCAGGCACTCCAAGCCCGTGGCCTGCATCGTTCCGCCAGAGGACCTCGCATGGCTGGAGCAGCGAGGCCAGGAAAGGATCAACCTCACCTCAACTGGGCCCGCCGTTGACGAGCGACACCTATCGGTCACTCCCGGCCCGTTGCCGATCGCTGCCCAGCACAGACCGCAGAGCTCACGATCATCGGCTCCTGGCCGGCCATCTGCCCCGGGTGGCCGACGGCCTATCACGGACACAAGAGGCTGACGGCAGCAACCGTTGGTCAGGCGGGATCCGGGGCGGCGATCAGCACGTGCAGGGTGCGGGGGCCGTGCACGCCTTCGAC
>DATGVY010000322.1:0-3042 GCA_035299845.1 Streptosporangiaceae bacterium | reverse complement strand
CAATGGCATTAAGTTAAAACTGGGACAGGCAGCAGCCAGAAGACGACCCTGGTCAGCGGGGTCAGCCGGGCGGTCTCGCCGGGCTTGCGGGTCTTGTACCGGCCGCCGGGCCGCTTGGTCTTGCGCTCGTAGCGGCGGCCGGGCCGCCCGGGCACGAGGTTGCGGGCGAAGGTGATCTCGAAGGCCAGGTCGGCGGCGAGGTCGTCAAGGCGGTCAGGGGGAAAAGCATCCGGAGTCGCTGATGCGGCTGCGGATCCCGTCGCGGGCGCGGGTGAAGGAGATCCTGGCCGGATCCAGGCCCGCGTCGTCGGCGGCTTGGCTGATCAGGGTGCGGATCGCCTGGTAGCAGCACAGCATGGCGTAGATCTCCTGGCGGATCATCGGCGGGGACTTCGAGCGCAGCACCACGGCCGCGCCGCCCCGGATGGAGGTCTCCAGCTCATCGAAGCAGGTCTCCAGCTGCCAGCGGGAGGCATAGGCGCCGGCCGCCTGCCCGGGGGTCAGCAGCGCAGGATCTATCAAGTCGGTGACCAGGGTGAAGGTCTCGGAGGTCTCGCTGCCGTCCTCGCTTGCCACCGAGTATTCGATGACGCGGACGGTGATGCCGGGAATGTCCTTGCCGGCCGCGCCCTTGCGGCGCATCCGGCGGGAGGCGGCCGGGTCGGCTATGCGGGACAGCCAGGTCCCGTCGGGGAGCACCTCCAGCACCGGCAGGTCCACGTCGGACTTAGCCCGCCACAGCACATGCACTCCGGCCGCGAGCATCTCGGCGAGCAGCCCGTGGGACAGGAAGTTCCGGTCGGCTGCCAGCAGGTCACCAGGTGAGAGCCTGCCCAGCAGCTGACGCGTCAGCGGCTGCTCGCCGGTGGCCAGCGGAGAGGTCGCGGCGCCCAGCACCGCCCGGGTCCCGCATTCGCCGAGGCCGACTACGCGGATCTGCGGGAACGGGCCGCGGCCGGCGTCATTGCCCGGGTAGCCGAACTCCGCCCCGTTCTCCGGGGTATCCGGCAGGTCCAGGCACATCCCGTCCACGGCCACCAGCCGCATCCCGGCCACGAACGCGCGCTCCTGCTCTTCCCCCGCCAGCGGCCCGGCCACCGCCTCCATCAGGGCAGCCATCACCTGCCAGCCCAGCCTCTGGCGCGCATAGGTGACCGCCGCCGGGCTCGGCTGCATCCCCGCCGCCAGCCGGACCCGGAACTGCCTGGCCCAGTCCAGGCCCGCGACCAGCTTGTTCCACACCTCGCCGTAACCGGACTGGAAGAACAGCACCATCGCCAGCAGGTAATACACCACCACCCGCGACGGCAGCGTACGCGTGCGCCGCTCCCGCACCCCCGCCTCATCGACGACCCGGTCGACCAGCTCCGGCGGGAACACCTTCGCCAGCACGCCGATCCCGATCCGGTCCGCCAGCCGGTCCCCGGCTACCACCTGCTGTCCTCGCCTCGCCACGAGAGAGGATCTTACACCCATGTAAGCTTAACTTAACGCCATTGACCCAGGACCAGCACGGCCACAGCGTGCCGTGTACCAGTGCGATCGCACCCCTGGTGGCCTCAGCTGCATCCTCTTCGGCCGGCCGGTCTTCTTCTGTTGCGTTCTCAGCGAATGGCGTGAGGAAAGTGATGTACCGCGATATCGTCGACTGGGCGACGCCGAAGATGTCGGCCCATACCTCCTCGATGATGTTCTGCCGCAGATATCCGCAGGTAACGACGAGCGCCTCCCGCAAGGTCAGTTCGCGCGGGCGCCCTTCGCCTTTATCCCAGGGTTCTTCGAGTAGTCCGGCCACGCGGCATTCAAGTTCTCCGAGTTGCTCTTCGTCCAGTCCTGACATACGCTCGAACCGCAACGGCTTCTCCGTCGATGAGTTTTGGTGTGGAAACCTTCTTTCTATCGGTCGGAGAAGCCGTTGTCTGTTATCTAGTACGGCGTGTCGACAGGTTTCTCTCACTATTTCAGGCAAGAGCTACCCTATTGCGCACCCCTCCCGGGGTTTTGCATAATCCTCTCGGGGTCCCCTTGGGGTGGGGGTGAGGTCAGGAACGGCGCAGACGGCTCGGCCCGCAGGGCCGATGCTGGCAGGAGGGGTGCCGGGCGGATTTCGGGGCGCACAGCACCCGCACGCCGTGTCCCGGGCCTGTGCGGGTGCTGTGCGGGGGTTGCTGGTACCCGGAGCACCACGAGGGGCGCACCTGGCGCACCCAGAGTGTGAGGTGTTGGCCCGTAGGCTTGCGCTGTGTTGCCTGGGATTGTGGCCTTTGGCTTTGTCCGCGTTCCGAGTGTTCCGCCGAATTTGGCGGACTGGCTGGGTGCGTGGGGCTCTGTCGTGACTGGCGTCGGCGCGATTGTGGCTGTCTTTGTCACCATGCGGCTTGCGAGCCGGGACCGTAAGCGTAGCGAGAACGCGCGGATCGATGATCTTGACAGGCATGAGCGCGAGTTGGGCGGGGAGCGTGACCGTGCGGCACGGGATCGCGAGGATGCGGAGCGCAGGTTTCGCGAAGAGGTTGAACGGTCTGAGCGTCAGGTGCGGGACGAGCGTGCGGACGCGGAGCGGGTGCGGCGTCGTGACCGGCAGCAGGAGAGTGTGGCGGGTCTGCTGGGGGCGATAGCGGGCGTGATGCCGTTCTAGGATGTGGTGCCGAATCTGTACCGAGATCCCGAGTGGAAGCAGGGTGAGCAGCCAGCCAGGGAGCGTGACCCATGGCGGCGGAAGGAATGTGAGGACGCCTCGCGGGCGTTGCGGTATGCCGCTGACGCTCAGTTGTCCGGGCTCGGGGCTGGGAGGGCTGCTGAGCAGTTCCGGATGCTGGTGTATCTGGCGCAGGGCGCGGCGCGGGGTGTTCCGAGGGACTTGCGGGTTCGGGCGGGCCAGGATCTGCGCCGGTATGCGATCTTCGTGCGCCTGTCGCTGGAGAGCGTGAGCGAGGCGGGGGAGGGCCTTGATCCGGGTGCGCCGGCCTGCCCGGTGCTGGAGCGGATGCCGGCGCATGACAGCCCGTGGCATCCGTCGAAGCCGGCATGTGGGTGGGATGA
>DATGVY010000321.1:0-4717 GCA_035299845.1 Streptosporangiaceae bacterium | reverse complement strand
GGTGCCCTGCTGCACGATGCGGCCCGATTCCATCACCAGGATCAGGTCGGCGTCGCGGATCGTGGACAGCCGGTGCGCGATGACGAAGCTGGTCCGGCTGCGGCGCAGCGAGTTCATCGCCCGCTGGATGAGCACCTCCGTGCGGGTGTCCACCGAGCTCGTCGCCTCGTCCAGGATGAGGATCGCCGGCCGGGCCAGGAACGCCCTGGCGATCGTGATCAGCTGCCGCTCCCCCATGCTGACGTTCGAGCTCTCGTCGTCGAGCACGGTGTCATAGCCGTCCGGCAGCATCCGGACGAACCGGTCCACGTAGGTGGCCGTGGCGGCCTCGATGACCTGCTCGCGGGTCGCCTCGGCGGCGCCGTAGGCGATGTTCTCCGCGATCGTGCCGTGCCGCAGCCAGGCGTCCTGCAGCACCATCCCGGTCAGCCCGCGCAGCTCGTCCCTGGTCATCGTGGCGATATGCACGCCGTCCAGGGTGATCTGCCCGCCGGTCACCTCGTAGAACCGCATCAGCAGGTTCACCAGGGTGGTCTTGCCCGCGCCGGTGGGCCCGACGATCGCGACCGTCTGGCCGGGCTGCACGCTCAGCGACAGGTCGTCGATCAGCGGCGTGCCCGGTGTATACCGGAACGATACGTTCCGGAACTCCACTGCGCCGCGGACGTCCAGCGGGCGCTCCGGCTCCGCCGGGTCGGGCGCCTGCTCGCCGGCGTCCAGCAGCGCGAACACCCGCTCGGCCGAGGCGATGCCGGACTGCAGCAGGTTCGCCATGCTGGCCACCTGGGTCAGCGGCTGGCTGAACTGGCGCGAGTACTGGATGAAGGCCTGCACCGAGCCGAGCGACAGCGATCCGGTGGCCACCTGCAGCGCGCCGACCACGGCGATCAGCACGTAGTTGACGTTGCCGAGGAACATCATGGCGGGCTGGATGGTGCCGGAGATGAACTGCGCGCGGAAGCTGGAGGCGAACAGGCTGTCGTTGTACTCGGTGAACGTCGCCATCGACGCCTCGGCCTGGCCGAAGGCCTTCACCAGCGAGTGCCCGGTGTACATCTCCTCGATGTGGCCGTTCAGCTTGCCCGTAGTCGACCACTGCCGGACGAACTGCGGCTGGGCGCGCTTGCCGATCCGGCTCACGGCGACCACCGAGACCGGGACGGTCACCAGCGCGATCAGCGCGAGCAGCGGCGAGATCCAGAGCATCATGCCCAGCACGCCGGCGATGGTGAGCAGGGAGGTCACCAGCTGACTGAGGGTCTGCTGCAGCGACTGCGCCAGGTTGTCGATGTCGTTGGTGACCCGGCTGAGTATCTCGCCGCGCGGCTGCCGGTCGAAGTAGCTCAGCGGCAGCCGGGACAGCTTTGCCTGGACGTCCGCGCGCATCCGGAACACCAGCCGCTGGACGATGTACGTGGTCACCCGGCCCTGCAGCAGCATGCCGACCGACGCGGCCGCGTAGATCGCCAGCACGATCACCAGCACGTGCCCGAGCTGGCTGAAGTCGACTCCCTGGCCGGGCCTGACCTGCATCGAGCTGAGCATCTCGGCGAGCGTGCCCTGACCGTGCTGCCGCAGCCTGGCGACCGTCTCGGCCTTGGTCATGCCGGCCGGGATCCGGCTGCCGATGACGCCGGCGAAGATCAGGTCGGTGGCGTGGCCGAGTATCCGCGGCCCGAGCACGGACAGCGTGACGCTGACGGCGGTGAGCGCGAGCGCCAGCAGGGCAAGCGGTCGCTCGGGCCGCATCGCGCGCAGCAGCCGGCTGCTGGAGCCGCGGAAGTCCAGCGACTTCTCGGTGGACATGCCGCTCATGAAGGCCGCCGGCCCGCGGCCGAAACCGCCGGGCGCCGGCCCGGGACCGCGCTTAGGGACAGCCCGCTCCCCCGGCCCGCCGCCCGGCACGCCCGGCCCGCCGCCCGGCGCGCCCGGCCCGCCGTCCGGCGCGCCCGGCCCGCCGTCCGGCGTGTCCGCCGGGCGGCCGCTCTCCGTTGCGCTCACGCCGCCTCCTGCTCGGTGAGCTGGGACAGCACGATCTCCCGGTAGGTCGGGTCGGAGTGCATCAGCTCGCCGTGCGTGCCGGTCGCCGTCACCCGGCCCTGGTCGAGCACCACGATGCGGTCGGCGTTCCGGATCGTGCTGACCCGCTGCGCGACGATCACGACGGCGGCGTCGGCGGTCTGCCGCGCCAGCGCGGCCCGCAGCGCCGCGTCGGTGGCGTAGTCAAGCGACGAGAACGAGTCGTCGAACAGGTAGATCGCCGGCCGGCGCACGAGGGCGCGCGCGATCGCCAGCCGCTGCCGCTGGCCGCCGGAGACGCTGGTGCCGCCCTGCGCGACGGCTGCGTCCAGGCCGCCGGGCATCCGCTCCACGAAGTCACGCGCCTGCGCGATTTCCAGCGCCTGCCACAGCTCGGCGTCGGTCGCGTCCGGCTTGCCGTACCGCAGGTTCGAGGCAACCGTGCCGGAGAACAGGTACGGCTGCTGCGGTACCAGGCCGATGGCGGCGGACAGCGCCGCCGGATCCAGCTCGCGCACGTCGGTGCCGTCCACCAGGACCGCGCCGCCGGTCACGTCGAACAGCCGCGGGACCAGGCCGATCAGCGTCGTCTTGCCGCTGCCGGTGCCGCCGATCACCGCGGTGATCTCACCGGGCCTGGCGATCAGGCTGATCCCGCTCAGCACTGGCTGCTGCGCGCCCGGGTACCGGAACTCCGCGTCCCGCAGCTCCAGGTAGCCGCGCAGGCCGCCGGCCCGCACCGGGCCCGGCCTGGCGGGCGGCACGACGCTCGGCTCGGTGTCCAGCACCTCCACGATGCGCTCGGCGCACACCTCGGCCCTCGGCACCATGATGAACATGAAGGTCGCCATCATGACCGAGATCAGGATCTGCATCAGGTAGCTGAGGAAGGCGGTCAGCGCGCCGATCTGCATGCCGCCGCTGGCCACCCGGTGGCCGCCGAACCACAGCACGGCGACGCTGGAGAAGTTCAGCACCAGCATCACCGACGGGAACATCAGGGCCATCAGCCGCCCGACGCCGACCGAGACGTCCATCAGCCCGGTGCTCGCGCCGGCGAACCGCTCCCGCTCGGTGCGGTCCCTGACGAAGGCCCTGATCACGCGCACGCCGCTGATCTGCTCGCGCAGGATCCTGTTGATCTGGTCGATGCGCTCCTGCATCAGCCGGAAGAGCGGCCGCATTCGCGAGATGATGATGGTCACGATCACGCCGAGCGCCGGGACGGCGACGAGGACGAGCGAGGACAGCGGCACGTCCTGGTTCAGCGCCAGGATGATCCCGCCGACGCACATGATCGGCGCCGACACCATCAGCGTGAACGTCAGCAGCGCCAGCATCTGGACCTGCTGGACGTCGTTGGTCGTCCTGGTGATCAGTGACGGCGTGCCGAGTCTGCCGACCTCGCGGGCGGAGAATTCCATCACCCGGCTGAAGACTGCCTGGCGCAGGTCGCGGCCCACGGTCATGGCCGTTCTCGCGCCGAAGTAGACGGCCCCGGCCGCGCAGGTGATCTGCACGAACGCCACGGCCAGCATGAGACCGCCGGTATGAAGGATGTAGCGCGTGTCGCCTTTGATGACCCCGTTGTCGATGATGTCGGCATTCAGGGTCGGCAGATAGAGCGTCGCCAGGGTCTGCACCAGCTGCAGCAGCACGACCAGTGCCACCGGCTTGCGGTAGGGCTGCAGGTAGTCGCGCAGCAGTCGGACCAGCACGTTCGCTTCTCCAAGTCACCGCGAGGGTCAGGGCCGCCGGGGCGCGAACAGGATATTTCGGCGCCCGCCGGGCCCGCGAGCGGTTATCCGTGCCCTCGCCGTCCTCTCGTACGTTGTACTATATCGGACAGTGTACGAGAGTCAAGGCAGGCATCGGGCCAGGCACGTCAATGTCGTTTTTTCGCTAGACTGCGGCGCTGCTCACCCCCGATGCTGATGGAATGCACGAGGACATCGAACGGTGCGTCAGGGCCGTCCAGTCAAAGGACGCCCGGTTCGACGGCTGGTTCTACACGGCGGTCGTCACGACCGGGATCTACTGCCGGCCGAGCTGCCCCGCGATGCCGCCCAGGCCGGAGAACATGCGGTTCTACCCGAGCGCGGCCGCCGCGCAGCAGGCCGGCTTCCGCGCCTGCAAGCGGTGCAGGCCGGACGCCACCCCGGGATCGCCGCTGTGGAACGAGCGCGCCGACCTGGTCGCGCGGGCCATGCGGCTGATCGCCGACGGGGTGATCGACGCCGGCGGCGTGCCGGGGCTGGCCGCCCGGCTCGGCTACAGCGTCCGCCAGCTGGAGCGCCAGCTGGTCGCCGAGCTCGGCGCCGGCCCGCTGGCCCTGGCCAGGGCGCAGCGCGCGCAGACGGCACGGCTGCTGATCGAGACGACCGCGCTGCCGATGGCCGACGTGGCCTTCGCGGCCGGATTCGCCAGCATCCGTGCCTTCAACGACACCGTGCGCGGGGTCTTCGCGCTGTCCCCCACCGAGCTGCGGAAGCGGGCGAACGGCGGGCTGGCGGCCATGTCCGGCATGCTGTCGCTGCGGCTGCCGTTCCGGCTGCCGCTGTGCCCGGACAACCTGTTCGGCCATCTCGCCGCGACCGCGGTGCCGGGCGTCGAGGAGTGGCGGGACGGCGCATACCGGCGCACCCTGGCGCTGCCGCACGGTCAGGGAATCGTCGCGCTGCGGCCGGGTCCCGAGCAC
>DATGVY010000320.1:0-3781 GCA_035299845.1 Streptosporangiaceae bacterium | reverse complement strand
GGGCAGCGGCCGAGACTGCGACAGGCACGAGGATGGGAGCGAGCCAGCTGGCCGGGCTGGCCACCGCGCCGATCGGCCGCGGCGCGGGACCGGGCGGCCGCGGCCGGGCCGGCCCCGGTGCCGCCGCCGCCGCCGGGGCGGCCAGCAGCTACACCGGCAGCATGCTCGCCGGGATCCCGCCGACGCCCGAGATGCTGGCCAGGGTCGATGCCCTGCCGCCCGCTGACGATGTGCCCGACGTCGACCGGGCCCTGTCCAGGGGAGCGGATCGGCATTTCACCCTGAGCAGGCTGCTCCGTCCGGTCGCGCTCGTGCTGCTGGCCGGCCTGCTGCTCGATGCGCTCGACGCGGTCGCTGGCGTGGCCATGCCGGCCCTGGTCCGCGGCGGGGTGGACCACGGCGTGCTGGCCAGGGAATTCCGCCCGATCGTCGTGGTCGCGCTGATCGGGCTGGCGATCGTCATCGGCGACTGGGTGATCAACGTGATCCAGACCATCGTCGTCGGCCGCAACGGCGAACGGCTGCTCTACACGCTGCGCGTGAAGATCTTCGCACATCTGCAGCGGCTTGGCCTCGACTTCTACGAGCGCGAGCTGTCCGGCCGCATCATGACCCGGATGACGACGGACGTGGACGCGCTGTCCACGTTCTTGCAGACCGGGCTGATCACCATGGTCAACTCGGGCCTCACCTTCGTCGGCGTGATGATCGCGCTGCTGTTCATCAACGTCAGGCTCGGCCTGACGCTGTTCGCGATCATCCCCGTGCTGCTGGCGGCAACCGTGGTGTTCCGCGCGAAGTCCTCGAAGGCGTACGGCGACGCCAGGGAGCGAGTCAGCGTCGTCAACGCGGACTTGCAGGAGAACGTGGCCGGCCTGCGGGTCGCGCAGGCCTACCGGCGGGAGGCGCGCAACCGGGCCAGGTTCGCCGACTTGAGCAGTTCCTATCGCAGGTCCCGGCTGCGCGCGCAGCGCTACATCGCGCTGTACTTCCCGTTCGTCCAGCTGCTGTCCACGGTCGCCGGGGCGCTGGTCCTTTTCGTTGCCGCGGGAGAGGTGCACAGCGGCGCGCTGACAGCCGGCGGGCTCATCGCGTACCTGCTGTATATTGATCTTCTCTTTGCCCCCATCCAGCAGCTTTCCCAGGTGTTCGACGGCTACCAGCAGGCCGCGGTGGGGCTGCGGCGCATCAAGGACCTGCTGCGGACGCAGACCTCCACGCCTGAGGCAGCCAGCCCACGGCCGGCCGGCCGAATCCGCGGCCAGATCGAGTTTCTGGACGTGCATTTCAGCTACCCGGGCCAGCCGGAGGAAGCGCTGGCCGGGGTGAACCTGGTGGTGGCGCCCGGGGAGACCGTGGCGCTGGTCGGCCAGACCGGCGCTGGCAAGTCCACCATGGTCAAGCTGGTGGCCCGCTTCTACGACGTCACATCGGGCCGCCTGCTGATCGATGGCGCGGACGTGCGCGAGCTCGACCTGGCCAGCTACCGGCATGGCCTCGGAGTGGTCCCGCAGGAGCCCTACCTGTCGGCGGGCACCGTGCGGGACGCGATCGCCTACGGGCGGCCCGGCGCGACCGATGCCGATGTCGAGGCGGCCGCCAGGGCCGTCGGCGCGCTCGCGATGATCGCGCGGTTGCCCGGCGGGTTCCGGCACGAGGTAGCCGAGCGCGGCCGCAACCTGTCATCCGGCCAGCGTCAGCTCATCGCACTGGCCCGTGCCTACCTGGTGAATCCCGGCATCCTGCTGCTGGACGAGGCCACCGCCGCGCTCGACCTGGCGGCCGAGGCCGCGGTGACCAGCGCGACCGAGAGGCTGACCGCGCAGCGCACCACGCTGGTGGTCGCGCACCGGCTCAGCACGGCCGCGCGGGCGGACCGGATCGTGGTGATGGAAGCGGGCAGGATCGCCGAGTCCGGCACCCACCATGAACTGCTCGAGGCCCGCGGCGCCTACGCGGCCCTGTGGTCGGCCTTCATCGGCGACGCCGAACTTGTCGCCTGACCCGCCGCATCGCCGGCCTCGCGACGGCAGGAGGCAGGCGGGCGGGCGGAGCGCGCTCAGCGGAGCGCGCCGCCGCCTACCAGCTCATCAGTCCGTTCCGGCATATCGTCCGGCCAGCGGTCCCCAGCCGAGCGGTAGTCCGACCGCATGGCGCGCACGTCGTGCGGGATGAGCGCCAGCGCGGTCGCCACGATGATCAGCGCGGCCGCGCCGTACTGGGTAACCGAGACGCCGATCACCGCCGCCAGCGGGCCGGCCACCAGCGCGCCGGCCGGCATCGCCATCACCGAGCCGAGGGCGTCGTACGACGAGACCCTGGCCAGCCGCTCCGGCGAGATCTTCCTGGCCAGCGCGACTGTCCACTGCACCATCATGATCTCCATCGTGATCCCGAGGCCGAACGAGGCCACGCAGACCACGGGGAGCGGCCAGAGCATGGCCAGCGACAGCGGCGAGATCGCGATCGCCCCGCCGATCAGCACCACGAACAGCATCGGCCGCCGCGGGGTGAACCGCAGCGACACCAGGCCGCCGACGATCAGGCCGACGGACTCCGCGGCGGTGATGGCACCCCAGGCGGCCGGACCGCCGAGGTGCGATCTGGCGACCACGGGGCCGAGCACCTGGAACGCGCCGTACCAGGTCATCATGATGACGCCGAACTGGGCCACGATCGCCCACAGCCAGGTGTGCGAGCGGAACTCGGACCAGCCGTCTCGCAGGTCCCTGAGCATGCCCGAGTGGTGCGCGCGCTCGACGGCGACCGCCCCGATCCGCAGCAGCGGCGGGATGGTGCCGATCATGCCGATTCCGCACGCTGCCAGCGCCCAGCCGGGGCCGAACGCGGCCACGCACACGCCGGCGACCACCGCGCCGCCCATCTGTCCCGCGTTCATCGCCATCCGGCTCAGCGCACTCGCCTGCTGCAGCAGCTCGGCGGAGACCACCCTGGGCAGCAGTGCCTGCGACGCGGGGTAGAAGATCGCCATGCCGGTCCCGGTGACTGCCTCAAGCGCGATCATCTGCCAGAGCCGCGGATGGCCGGCCAGCACGAGTATCCCGAATGCTCCCTCGCCAAGCGCGATCATGAGGTTGGCCGCGATGATCACCCGCTGCGGCGGCAGCCGGTCGGCAATGACCCCGCCAACCAGCGTGAAGATCAGCGATGGCGCGATCTGAGCGGCCAGCACGTAGGAGAGCTCGGCGGTCGATCCGGTCGCGTACAGCACTGCGAACGAGACACCGACGAGGGAGAACCCGAACGCCGCCGGCGCCAGCAGCCGCTCAAGGATCAGCAGCCGGAAGTCGCGGAATGCGAACACGGGAAAGCGGCGCACGAGCGCACGCGCGAGCATGGCTAACGTCCGATCTGTCTCAGGGCCGGGGCGGGTCGATAGCCCGGGCCGGGCTCCGATGCTAGCCAGGCAAGATCCGGCGGGGCAAGGGGTTTTGCCTGGCTGTGGCCGTTTCCGGCCATTTTTCCTGGCCTGTAAGGCGGCTGCTTCCCTGGCCTGTAAGGCGGCTGCGCCGGGTCCGGCGACGATGCGTAACAACGCCGACGGGGCCACCCGTGATTCCCGCCGGGCCGCCGACGGGCCCCCGCCGGGCCGCCACCGGGCCGCCGTCCATGGCCGCCGCCGGGCCGCCACCGGGCCCCCGTCCATGGCCGCCGCCGGGCCGCCGTCCATGATCACGGAAAATAAGGGGTGCTGGGGCGCGCCTAAATTTCCGCGATCATGGAAAATGCTCGGCATGACCACCCGAGCGGATCAGCAGCC
>DATGVY010000319.1:0-1565 GCA_035299845.1 Streptosporangiaceae bacterium | reverse complement strand
CCGGCTCGCGGGCGGTGAGCGCCATGGCGACGGCGGCGTCGGCGGTCATCGCCCGGCCCTGGGCCCACAGCTGGGCCATGGCCGCCTCCCCCAGGTTCCGGGCCGAGGCCAGGGGGCGCTGCTTGCGGGCGGGCGAGAGCGGCGGGAAGCCGGCCGCTTCGCGCAGTCCCTCGGCGGCCGCGGTCAGCTGGATGGCTACGTCGGCATGGTCCTCCCTGGCGGTCAGCGCCGCGAATGCCTCCAGTGCGCGGGCCACGCCGAGGCGGGAGCCGGTGGAATGGCTCAGTCGCAGGCTCTCGGTCAGATGCAGCCGGGCCACGGCGAGCTGGCCCTGGTCAAGGGCGACGCGCCCGATGCCGGCCAGGCAGCGGGCCGTCTCCGGCCGTGAGTCGATCTCGCGCAGCGCGGGCAGCGCCGCCCGGTAGCAGTCGAGAGCGCCGGCCGGATCTCCGCGCAGCCGGGCCAGCGACCCGAGCCCCAGCAGCGTCCGGGCGACGCCCCACTGCTGGTCGATGCGGCGCATCACGCCGAGCGCGGCTTCGCCGAGTTCTTTGGCCTCACGCAACCGCCCCTGCACTGCCGCCAGCGCCGCCTGGGTACCCAGGGCATACCCCTCGTTCCAGCCGTTCCCTGCGTCCCGCGCAACCGCGAGGGCCTCGGCGGCGTCCGCCTCCGCCTCGCTGGTCTGGCCGGCCTGCAGGCCGGCCTCGGCGAGGAGGTTCAACGCGGTGGCCGTCGAGATTGCATCGCCCGCGGCCCGGCACAGGGCCAGGCCCTCCCGCGCCCACGTCACGGCCGCCGTGGACTCGTTGGCCAGAGCGAGCTGAGCCCGGCCCACCAACGCCGCGCCGCGCACCTGGCCCGGCACGGGCTGGTCGAGGGCGAGGAAGCGGCCGAGCCAATCGGCGCCCTCGGCGAACGAGCCACGGGCGATCCAGCTGGGCCGGACCGCGGTGCAGATCCTCAGCCCCGTCTCCGCGTCGCCGTCAATCAGGCAGCCGCTCAGCACCTGGCGGAGATTGCCGACGTCCACGTCGTACCTGCGGAAGACATCGACCGCCGCCGACCATGGGGCCGGGACTACCGCCATCCCGATGGCCTCCGCGCGCTGGACGAATTGCAGCGCGTAGTCCCGGAGCCGCAGGTGCACCGCCACGGCCTCGCCGGAGGAGGCCAGCCTCTCGGCCGCGTAACCGCGGATGGTGTCAAGCAGCCGGTACCGGGCCTGGCCGAGCACCTCAGGCTCCACCACGACGAGGGACTTATCCACCAGCCCGCTGGTCAGGTCGAGCACCTCGGCGGCGGGCAGGTTGGCGTCCGCGCATACCTGCTCGGCCATCTCCAGCGACCAGCCCGCGAACACCGACAGCCGCCGCAGCAGCGCCTGCTCCCGCGCGTTCAGCAGGGCGTGGCTCCAGTCGAGCGTCGCGCGCAGGGTGCGCTGGCGCGGCGGCGCGGTGCGGTCCCCCGAGCCGAGCAGCGCGAAGCGGTCGCCCAGTCGGGCGGCGATCTGTTCCGTGGAGAGCGCGCCGACCCGCGCCGCGGCCAGTTCGATGGCCAGCGGG
>DATGVY010000318.1:0-4514 GCA_035299845.1 Streptosporangiaceae bacterium | reverse complement strand
CAGGCGCCCGGGTCGATAGCGACTGTGCCAGCCCGCAGGTCCACCACGTTGACGTCGTTCGCGGCCGCGCGGGCCGCCTGCTCAGCCACGTCAGCCGCCCGTTCCTTCGCGTTCATCAGCTGTCCGCCATCCACGATGAGCGCGACCAGGACGAGAACGGCGAAGGTGAAAATGATGACCCACAGGGCGACCGAGCCACGGTCGCCGGCCCTGGACCGCCGGCTCAGCATGCACCACTCCGGCACACGAAAGTGTCCAGCGGCGCCACCGCGACGGCCCGGAAGGTCTGCGTCCCGGGGAAACCGACCATCCGGAACGCGGCCAGCGCGACACTGCATGACACGGTCACCTGGACCTCACCGGCCGTGGCGAACGGCGCGGCACTCCCGCCAGACGTAGGCGTAACGCTGACCTGGAGGCCGGCCGCACTACCCGAGCACAGGGTCGGCAGGTCGGCCGCGGCGGCCAGCTGCGCCTGGTTCTGCGCGTCAGCGGGTGACCGGCCGAAGGACGCGGCCCGGGCGGCGTCCCTGGCCGCCCCATCGACCTGGCCGCTGGCGCTGACCCACTGGCCGCCCGCCGCGACCAAGAGCAGCAGCAGAACGAATGCGGGCGCGACGACGACGAACTCGACGGCCATCGACCCCCGCTCGCTGAGCCGGGCCGCCCGCGATGCCATCAGCCGCATGCTCCGCCTCAGCCGCATGCTCCGCCTCCGCCGGCTGGCCGGAAACACTCGACCGGTCCCCCGGCCGTCTGCTGGATGGTCAAATGCCACGGGAGGATGCCGTCGAGTCGCCCGGTGACCGTGACGTAGACGTTGTTCGCCTGATCCCGGACGGGCGGCGGCACCTGGACAGCGGTGAGCAGCTTGGTGCCCAGCGCGTCGTAGTACTGGGTCGCCTCCCGCTGGGCATCGGCCTGCCAGCGCGGGCTGATCGCCGCCTCAGCACGCGCGACCCTGGCTCCCGCCTGGGCCGCCGCGAGCGCCGCGTGACGCGCTTCGAACCAGAGCGCGAACTGGATGATGAGCATGGTCGCGATGAGCAACGCGGGCGCCAGGATAGCGAGCTCGACGGCGCTGGCACCACGGTCAGGCGCCGCCGGCTGCTTTCGTCGGCCCCTCATGCGGCAGCGGGACCTGATTCCCGCAGCCACGGTCACGGGGCGGGCACAACCTGTTGCTGGATCTTGGTGCCCTGGTTGTTGGCGAACGTGACGATGATGACCAGGATCGCGGCCGCCAGCCCGACCAGCACGGCCGTGATGATGGCGAGTTCAACCGCTGAGGCCCCCCGGTCCTGCTGACCGCGCGCCATCCGCAGCCGGGCGGCGTGCGTCCCGAGGAAGGCCCTCAGGAAGGCGGCGCCCGGGTGGTTCCGGATTCCGAACATATTCATGTCCCTCCTTCATGTGCTCGACTCCCGGGGCGTTCCCGGGGTCGAGCCTGGACGTGGTTCAGCCGCCGCCGAGCAGCGTCTGCACCGCCGGGTAGACAAGGAAAATCAGGAACGCAGCGCAGAGCAGCATCTGCGCCACGAGCATGGACTGCGAACGCTCTCCCGCCTGGCCTTGCAGGTCGGCGAGTTCACGGCGCCGCAGGCTGGCCGCACGCGTGGCCAGAGACTCGCGCACCTTGGCGCCATCCTCCGCGACCAGGCTGAGAGCAGCCGACAGGTCACGCAACTCGTCGACTCTGACCTCTTCCCCCAGCGCCCCGAGCGCCTGCCAGGGCGTCTGCGCGGTGATCCGCGCGTTGACGAGCGCGTCTCTGATCCGCCACATGGCCCAGCCGGTGCCGATCTCACTAGCGGCCATCAATGCCTCGGGCACACCCCGCCCGCCGGACAGGTTCATCGCGACCAGATCGAGGAACGCACCGATCGCATGCCGGAAATCCCGTCGTCTCTTCTCCACCTTCTGCTTGAGTTCCAGGTCGGGCAGGAAGAAAAAGGCGGCGGCCAATACCAGGCCGACCCACACGGGAATGACAAATGACACGTGAAGGCCGGACACGGTGGCGACGGCCAGCAGGATCGGCGCGAACAGCAGCCCGAAGACGGCCAGCAGCATCTTCGTCGCCAGGTAGTTCTCGAACGACTTGCCGACCAAGGCCAGATTCGCCCGCAGCGAAGGGAATTCCCAGCCCTGTTCGGCGCAGAACTTCACCAGGGCCGTGCCCAGCCTCCGGCTGAACTCGCTCTCCTTCTCCGACGTGGCCCGGGACGAGGAAGGGCGGGCCGGCCGGGCCGCGTCGAAGGCGGCGAGTTGCCGGGCCAGGCTGGCCCGGCGCGGGGTCAGCGCGAAGCCGAAGAGGAACAGCCCAAGACCAGCCAATGCCCCGCAGATGATGGCCAACGTCATGCCGAACCTCCTGGCCCCGCGGAGATGATCTCGCCCGGCACCTGCACCACGGAAGTGAGCAGCCGCTCCGGCACCTCGAACTTCGCGAGCCTGCGCAGCCACAGAACACCGGCCGCGTAGATGGCAACCACGATCACGAGGACGAGTTGCCCGATGACGCCGTTGTAGGGGGCGAGGAAGGTGTGATCCAGGATGGCGAGGCCCAGGGCCATGCCGACCGACACCCCGATCACGATCTGCACGCTCCGCCGGGTGGACCTGCGGTCCGCATTCACCCTCCGGCGCATATCAAGCTCCTCCCGCACCGAACTGGACAGCGAGCCGAGCAGGTCACGCAACCCCGGACCGCGCAACCGGGCATTGATCACCAACGCCGCGATGACGAGATCCGCTCCGGGGTCGCTGAGGTCGTCGGCGAATCGCAGCAACGCCTCACTCATCGACACCCGGGTGTGCAGCCGGTCCACCAGCCGGGTCAGCGGCTCCTTGAGCGATGGCGCCGCTACCCGCAGCGAGGCGGGGATCGCCTGCTCCAGGCCGACCGCGCCGGCGATCGTGTCTCGCAACGATTCTGTCCAGGTGGCGAGTCCTTCCAGGCGGGCCAGGGCGCGCCGTTCCCCGGCCGCGCCGCTGAGCCCTCGCCAGCTGAACGCCAGCAAAGCAATGCCCACGCCGGCAACGACCCAGCCCGTGACGATGAGCGTGAGTACGCCCGCCACCAGGGCAACTGCACCGCGGATGCCGAAGATCTGGCGGACCTGCCGCTGGAGCCGGTCGCTGCCCTGGCCCGGCGGACTCGGCGGCAAGCCACGCAGCGCGACGACCAGCAGGAACAGCCCTCCTCCCGCGACCGCGCCGACGGCGACCGCGAGGAGCGGCGCCGCTGCGAACGAATTCATCACCAGCGCCCTCCCGACGGGTCGTAGCCATGCTCGGCCAGTTCCGCCATGCACGACACCGGCGCGTGCGGCACGGCGCGGCCGTCCGGGCCGGGCGAGAAGACTTCGCTGGACAGCACCCGCCCGTCGATCCCGGTGACCTCCCGGATGCTGCTGATGAACCGGCGCAGCCGCCCCCCGCGGGCGTACTCGTTCCGCTTCTCGATGAAGATCACGAAGTCGATGGCGCCCGCGATCAGCATGTGCGTGGCCTCGACCGGGAGCCGCTCGGCGGCCTGGATCGCATAGGTGGAGATACGGTTGAACACCTCCAGCGAGGAGTTGGAGTGGATGGTCGACAGCGAGCCGTCGTTCCCCTGGGTCATCGCGTTCAGCATGGTGACTATCTCGTCGCCCAGCACCTCACCGACGATGACCCGGCTCGGGTTCATCCGCAGCGACCGGCGGACCAGCTCGGCCATCGCGATCGCGCCCTGGCCTTCCATGTTGGGCAGGCGCTCTTCGAAGGCGACCACGTTCGGGTGCAGTTCCGGGAAATGATCGATGCCAAGCTCAAGCGCTCGCTCCACGGTGATCAGGCGCTCGCTCGCCGGGATCTGGTTGGCGATCGCCCGCAACAGCGTCGTCTTGCCCGCGTTCGTGGCGCCCGCGATCATGATGTTCTTGCGCGCGGCCGTCGCGGCGGCCAGGAACGCCGCCGCCTCCGGCAGCAGCGTGCCGTTGCCGACCAGATCGGCGAGAAACACCTTGCCCATCCGGGCCCGGCGAATGGATACCGCGGGCCGGAGCGTCACGTCCATCACCGCTGACAGCCTGGATCCGTCCGGCAGCCGGAGGTCCAGTTGCGGGTTGGCGGTGTCGAACGGACGGCTGGACAGGCCCGAGTACGCGGCGAGGGCCTGGATCAGGTCCACCAGTTCGTCGTCGCTCTCGGCCACGGGCTCGCCGAGGACCTCGCGGCCGTCGGCATAGCCGAGGAAGACCCGGTCGCAGCCGTTGATGTCGATGTTCTCGATCTGCTGGTCCTCCAGGAGCGGCTGCAGCCGGCCGACCCCGAACAGCGCCGCGTGGATGGCCGCGGCGAGTTCTTCCTCCTCCTGCGCGTTGGACGGGGCCCGGCCCGCGGTGATCTCGCTGCGGGCGTGATTCTCAAGGACCTGGGCGATCAGGGCCCGGGCGAACTGCCGCTCGTCCTCGCCGGACATCGGCGGCATCCCGGCCGCCGCGTCCAGGCGCCGCTGCTCGGCCAGC
>DATGVY010000317.1:0-4728 GCA_035299845.1 Streptosporangiaceae bacterium | reverse complement strand
CTGCTATGGGAGAGCTGGGGCGTCATGGACACAGCGCCGCCGGGCGCCGATGAGCTTCCTGCCGTTGACGAGCTGCGCCTCATCGATGACCTAGCCGCAGTATCCGGACAGCCGGATCCTGAACTCAGTGAGCTGCGAGCGTGGTATCAGCGGCCCGAGTTCCGAGTGCCGGACTCGGTGACCTCATTCAGCCCGGCCCGCAGCGATTGCCCGTTCCGGGCGGATGTGAGCGCGGTAGCACTGGCAGCCGACTTGGCAGGCGCCTAGGTGCCGGCGTGCTGGTTGCGGATGGCCCACGGCTGGAGGATGGCGTACACCGCCTCCGACGTGGGCACGGCGAGGCCGTGCCTGGCGGCCCGGCGGACGACGAAGCCGTGCAGGGCCTCCAGTTCCATGCGGCGTCCGGCCACCAGGTCGTCATGCAGGGAGGAGAAGCTGCCCGGCTCGGCGGCTTGCGCCAGCGCCAGCGCGCGCTCCTGCGCAGCCCGCGGCACGGGGTTGCCTTCTGCCTCGGCCACCGCGCATACCTCGGCAACCAGGCGGCTAAACCGAACTTGCGTGATCTTGAAGTTTGGTGGTGGCCTGCTGACCGGGGGTGATGCCGCGCCGGGAGGGCTGCTTGTGGTGTGTTGAGTGGCTACTTGAGTGCCAGCGGGACCGGGGTGCCGAGTATCTCGAAGGCGCGGGCCTGGACGGGTGTGGGGGTAGTGAGTTTCTCGATCTTGTGTCCGGCGAAGCTGATGGTCTGCCTGGTCAGGGTGGCCAGGTGGCCGAGCAGGTCCTGGTAGCTGCGGACGGGAAGCCGCTGGTTGTTGTGCTTGGTGGCGTCTTTGGCCCTGGCCTGGGCTGAGCGGCGGGCGGGGGCGACTGGGTCGGCGGGCTCGGGGATGTGCTGGTCGGTGAAGGTGAGTTCGGCCAGGGCAGCGCGCAGGTGCCAGGTGAGGTAGCAGGCGAGCATGCAGATCAGGACATGGCCGCGGACCCGGTCGGCGAGGTAGTGGTGGATGGGCCGCAGGTCCAGGTCGTCGGCCTTGGTGATGCGGAAGTCCCGCTCGACGTATTTGAGGTCCTTGTAGGCGGTGACCACTCTGGCCGCATCCAGGATGCCGCCGTCCACGCTGGTGCGGATCACGTAGATCCCGTCCAGGGCGGCCTCGGCGGCGATCTTGTCCTGGTCCTGGCGGTAGCTGAACCGCGCGGGGGCGATGTCGGTGATGAAGTGCTTGCCGACCTTGTGCTTGCCGATCACCTTGCCGACCCTGATCCCGATCTTGTCCGGGTCGGTCAGCCGCCCGGACACGACGGATTTCCGGATCGTGGCCAGGTCGGCCCCGGTGGCCGCGAGCAAGTCGGCGCGCTTGCGCGACCGCTCGGCGGCCAGCACCGGGTTGTGGCAGCAGATCAGCCGTTCGCCGGGATAATCGGGGTGGGTGATCTCGGCGAAGTTCTGGGTATCGAACAGGCTCATCTGCAGCGGCCCGTTATCGGCCGCGAGCCTGGCGATCGCCGGGGCCTTCAGCGCGGTGATCCACTCCATCCCCTCCAGCTTGCGCAGGTCATCGATCCGGGTGCCGGTGATCATCCCCCGGTCCCCGGCCATGATCATGGTCTTGATGCCGAAGTCGTCGCGGACCCGCGCGATCGCGGTCTTGAACGAGTCCGGGTCGCTGGTGGCGCCGGGGAACACCTCGACCGCGACGGGCCGGCCCTGCCGGTCGGTGAGCAGCCCGTACTCGACCTGGCGGCGGCCGCGCCTGCCGTCGCGGGAGTACCCGAACTCCGCCAGCTCGCAGTGCGAGCCCTCGACCCAGGAGGAGGACAGGTCGAACATGGCGATCCCGCCGGGCTGCAGGTGGCGGGCGGCCAGCTTCTTCTCGACTTGCCGCTGCCGGCCCGTCAGCCAGTCCATCGCGGCGTAGATCTCATCCGTGGTGGCGTCGGCCACGCCCAGGTCAGCGCCCAGCGTGGTGTCTCCCGCCGTCCACCATCCGGCCGTCGACAGCTTCGATTCCGGCCGCACCGCCCGGGAGATGACCAGCGCGTAGGCGATGTCCCGCTGCCGGCCCGCCGGGCCGAGCAGGCTCCGCAGGCCCAGCGCCGATGCCATCACGTGCGCCGCCGCCACGTCGCCGTGCGGCACCGACCGCGCCACCTCGAACCCGTCCTCCGCATCGACCAGGGTGCGGCCGCGCAGCGTGGCCCGCAGCGCGGCGATCGACTCCTCGGGCAGCCCGGTCAGGTTCGCCAGCGTCTCCTTGCGCGGTCGGCCCTGCTCGTCCCGGTAGGAGCGGCGCAGCAGGTACGTCGGGTACGCACGTTCCTCCCCGCCGGCCGTCGTGTAGTGGCGACCAGCCTGGTCCACATGCATCGCTCCGCCGCGCCTGCTCACAGCAGAATTCAACCATCCACACCACCCGGAGTCCACTATTTTAGTGGTTACGCCGGTCCGCGTGTCGCAGCCATATGCCCATGTCACGGAGACAATCAGCGATCCCGACCCACGTAAGTTCGGAAACTAGACGACGGTACTCTGCCGGTCGACATGGTCACGGCGGTCACGCGCGCCGTCATCGCTGTGCTCACCTGGCAGGTCGGTGCGGTCCGCCACCAGGCCAAGAGCCCTTCGTCAATGCTCACCGTCGCCCAGGCGGCCGCGCTCATGGGCATGTCGCGCACGACGGTCATCCGCAAGGCGGACGCTGGCGAGCTGCCATGCGTGGTCGTCAGCCGCGGCACCCGGCAGAAAATGCGCCGCTTCCCCCGCGCCTTCATCGAAGACCTCGCTGCGCGAGGCGGCCTGGGCGCCGAAACC
This sequence comes from Streptosporangiaceae bacterium, assembly GCA_035299845.1. Classification (GTDB taxonomy): domain Bacteria; phylum Actinomycetota; class Actinomycetes; order Streptosporangiales; family Streptosporangiaceae; genus Palsa-506. Next base: position 1,916 of record DATGVY010000317.1, on the reverse strand, counting down.
GACCTGGGCGACTACGCCGCCCGGCGGCACGCGACTGCCAACAGCGCCATCACGGCAACCACGAACACACCGTGAAGGAGTGACCAGCAATGACAGGCAACGAGACCACCCAAGGCGGCGTCCTTCAGGCGGCTGGCACAGCCGCAGCCAGCTTCCGCTGCGCCGCGTGCGGCGCGATCGCCGCCGAGGTCCGCCTCATCCGGGCGGGGACCCCATTCGACTTCGGCCCGCCGTTCGGCGACCAAACGGACCAGCAGGATGGCGTGACCGTCTCTGGCTTCCTCGGCACCGGCTGGAAGGCGATCAGACAGGCCGGGCAGGACCAAGTATCCGAGGCGCTCGCAACGGACCCGCCCGACCTCGCGGCCCTGCACGCGGTCGACTGGGAGCTCGCTCCGTTCTGGTGCCGCGGTTGCCGGACCTGCTACTGCCGCTACTGCTGGAACGCCCTCGTGCTCTTCGACGAAGGTTTCTACGACTGCACCGATGGCATCTGCCCGGCTGGGCACCGCCAGATGCTCGATGATTGACCGGCGTCTGGACCAAGCCCGCGCTACCTCGTCACCGAACCGGATCGTTGCCTGATAGCCGCACGCCGAATCCGTATTGGCGTCTTTGCTCGCAGCGCTCGGCGGCCTCGCGCCCAGATCGCCTGGTTCGGGCGCGACCTCGGCGGGCCTACGTGACCTTTCCTAACCGTTGCGGTGCGCGCGGTCATCCTGGTCGGCGCCTGCGCGGCCTTTCCGGCGGCGAGGCAATGCTGCGGGTCTGGTGCTGGCGGACTTGGGCTGGTCGGCCAGGTAGCGCTGCAGTTCCTCGTGGCGGAACTGGTAGAACGCACCGGCTTGGCGCAGCACACCTCGTTTTAGGTGGGCGTCGCTAAGGAAGCTGTTGAGCCGCAGAGGAAGGCAGCGGTGTAGTGCAAGCCAGCATCGGGTAATGATGAAGTTTCCCCAGACTGCTCGCACGGAGCCGGCTGCGAGCCCGACCCCGACCCCGAATGCCAGTCCGGCCTCAACACCGTGGATGACGCCGCCTTCAGCCGAGGTTGTTATCCCGACCGAGACGCCGATTGTAAGTCCGGTCGCGAGCGCGACTGCCAGGAAGGTTCGGCGGTCGCGCACCAGAACAGACCTCGGTGTGGCCTCGGCCTTCATATCTGTCGGCGGCGCAGCAAGTCCGCCGACCAATGCGATCACCGCACCACCGCCGACGCCGAGCGCAAAGCCGACCCGGGGCCCGTAAACGAGACCTGCGAGAAGCCCCCCTCCGAATCCTGCGATGAGCCCGAGCGCAAGCCCAACCGGTGACCAGCGCGGCGCGTATGCGGGAGTGGACCGACCCTCGAGCCCGGTCCAAAGTCCGGCGGCGGCACCTCCCGCGATCCCGTCTGCGACTGCGCCGACCACGCCGGCCTTGAGGCCGCCAGTGAGCCCAGCTGCGATGCCGCCGAAAAATCCGCCGAAGAGCCCCCCGACTGGCCCACCGAGAAAGCCAACCCAAAAACCTGTAGCGAGTCCGTCGGTTATCCCGCCGTTGAGCCCGCCAGCAAGGCCGCCCAGTGTACCTCCAGCGATGCCGCCGGCAAGCCCCGCCACCAATCCCCACGCGTGCGCGCCGTCGGGCTTGCGTCTGAGCCGGATCGCAATCGCAACAGGCGCTCCGACCGCGAAGGCGACAACGAAGCCGCCTGTGTGGCCAGCCGCCCCAAGCCCGCCGAGAATGGCGCCGGTCAGCCCGGCAACGAGTCCCACGGTGATGCATACAAGCTTGGGGGAGGTGGCCTTTTGAAGGTCCCACCACGCAAGACTGGTGATCCCGCGAAGATCATGCTTCAGATGCCTGGCGAGGAAGATCAAGTATCGCTCGGCTTGGCTTTCTGTCCAGTGGGAGGAGCGCGCAGCTGGCCGGTAAGC
>DATGVY010000316.1:0-2433 GCA_035299845.1 Streptosporangiaceae bacterium | reverse complement strand
GCGGCGTCGTGCACTGCTGCCGTCTTCGTGAGGACGCCATCGAGGTCGAAAAGGCACCCGCGCACGCCGTCCGGGAGTCCGAGGATCACGCTGCCCTCACCACCCGTAGATCCGGGCCGGCAGCTCATGCAACGGCGCCTGGTCCGGGCCGGGGTAAGCGATCATCACCACGATGTCGTCAGGGTCACGCCCCTCCACCGCCATGGCCTGCTCGTCGGCCCGGGTATCCCGGTAAGCCGAGCGCTGCTTCAGCGCCTGCTCGCATCGCTCGAGATCCTCTTTCCCCGTGGCGGTCCAGACGACATACTGGACGCCCACGCTGCCGAGCGAATGGGCGGCGTTGCTGCCCATCGCGCGCAGTATCAGCTGCGTTCCGCCGCCGCTGGTCAGCAGGGCTGCGGTGGCGCTGCGGTCGGTGACGTCCAGCGCGAGGACGTCGGTGTAGAAGCTCACCGACCGGTCCAGGTCATGCACGAACATGACGACCGAATTGACTCGGGCAACGTGCGCCATCCGCTGACCTCCGTTTGCTAGGAAAGCCGTCTCTGCGCCTGTGCGCCTGCTGTGCACCGCCGGCGGGCCGGCGTGTCCGCGGCGAGCCGGTACCCGTCAGTCTCGCCTGCCCGTGCTGCCGCTTTCTCATCGCCCCGCCGGCTACGGGATCGGGCCGGCCATCGCCAGCCCGGTGCTGCTGCCGTTGCCGGCCTCGGTGCCGTCACGCACCTGGTCACGGCTCGATGGTTACCTTGATGGCCTTCATGAGCCGTCGTCCTCTGCGCGCGCAGTAGTTCGCGGTCAAGCATGTTTGCGTCCGCGCTCAGGCCGCCCGGCCCGGCGGGGATTATAGGCCGAGGGTCCGCCGCACGAGCCGGTCGAATGCCCGGTCCGGCAGTACCCGCCGCAGGGTAATGGCCATCTTGGCCTCGCGCCCGACCATGTACCGCGTGCGGGGCCGGGATGCGGTCAGCGCGGTGAGCACGACGTCGGCGACCTGCTCAGCAGGCACGCCGTTGCGGGCAGATTCGTCGACAACCTTGCGCATGAGCGCCGGGACCCGCCCGTAGAGCCGCTGGTAGTCGGCCGGGATCACCGTTTCGTCGATCGTCGCCCGGCCCTTGTCCCAGATTGGCGTCGCCACCGCGCCGGGCTCCACGATCGAGACCTGCACGCCCGAGCTGCGCAGTTCCGTCCGCAGCGCGTCGCCGATGGCCTCGAGCGCGAACTTGGATGCCGTGTACGGCGCGATGAACGGCTGGCCGACTTTGCCGCCCAGGGAGGACATCAGCACTATCCGGCCATGGGCCGATCGCAGCAGCGGCAGGAACTGCTGGGTCACTGCGACCTGACCGATGACGTTGACCTCGAACTGGCGCCGGATCTCGGCCAGCCCGACCAACTCGAGCGGGCCGCCGACCGCGATCCCGGCGTTGTTCACCAGGCCGTCCAGTCCGGCGTCCCCGACGCCGGCGGCTACCTGCCTGGCGGCCTCGCCGACGGCGGCAGCATCAGTCACATCCAGCAGGACCGGCACCACGCCAGGGGCCGCGTCAGCCAGCGCCGCGTCAGCCAGCGCCGCGCCGGCCTCGGCGGTCCGCACGCCCGCGTAAACCCGCCAGCCCGCGGCGGACAACCGCAGCGCGCAGGCACGCCCGATCCCGGTCGAGGCGCCAGTAACCACAGCCGATTTCATGACATGACACTACTGGCCCATGCCACCGCCCGCATTGCTCCATGATCACGGAATATTCGGCGGGTTCCAGCACCCCAAAATTTCCGCGATCATGAAACTAGCGCATCGGCCGTCGGTTCAGCCTGCCCCGAGCGCGATGAAGGACAATCCGGTGGCCGTCTGGACCGGATCGCCAGCCAGCTCGCGGCGGGCATCGCGCAGCGCCTCGCTCAGCGTGCGGCCGTCGCGCAGGCCGCGGTGCAGCCTGAGCATCAGGCAGGCGGCCGCCTTGTCGTTGACCGGGCCAACGGCGGCGACGATTCCCGCGGTGCCGAGCGGCACCAGGGTGCTGGTGAGGCCGAGCAGCTCGTCAGCCCCGATCGGGGCCAGCAAGCCGGAGTCGCAGCAGGGCAAGATCAGCCGGTACGGCGCCTGCCGCAGCCGCTCGAAATCGTGCACGGTCAGCGGCCCGTCAGCCATCCGCAGCGAAGAGAACAGCGGGCTGTCGGCGCGGAAGGTACCGTGCGCGGCGATGTGCACGAGCCACGCGCCGTCGATCGCCTCCAGCACCCGCGTCGCCGTCGCCGTGCCGTCAGTGAGCACGGTGGCACCATCGAGTGCGGTGGTGCCGGCGGGCGGGGTAGTGCCAGCGGCGGGCGCGGTAGTGCCGGCGGGCGTGATGGTGCCGGCGGGCGTGATGGTGCCGGCGGGCGTGATGGTGCCGGCGGACGCGGTGGTGCCGGCGGGCGCAGTGGTGCCGGCGG
>DATGVY010000315.1:0-1813 GCA_035299845.1 Streptosporangiaceae bacterium | reverse complement strand
GGTACGGCGTGTCGCCGTGACGGGTGATGGCCACCGTCTCATCGTCGGCTTTGCGAGAACCAGCCGATGCAGGCGGTGGCCATGGCTTACAGCGTCGCATGGGATGCTGATCGAATACAGCAACACGCCGGGATCCCGGCTGCACCGGAGCTGATAGCGCCGTCGGCTGATCGTGGTGCGGAGCTGGCGCGGCTGTCGGGGTTCCGCACGGCGTTCTACCGGTGCCTGAGGGCCCGGGCTGACGAGCTGTTCGAGCTCACCGATGCGGTGTTGTGCACTGACGGGCCGGTCAAGACCCTGGTGGGCCTGTCGCTGGCGCCGGAACATCGCCGTGGGCACGGCGCCTTGTACGACGCGGTCAGCCACGGACGGGTCGAGATCGCGGCGCTGTCGGTGGCGCTGACGGCCATCACGCTGCCGCGCCTGGCCGGGCGGATCACCCTGGCGATCGATGTCACGCCGTGGCTGCGGCCGGACGCCGCGACCAGCCCCGGCCGGCTGTTCTGTCACGTGCACGGCCGGCGCAAAGACGAGCACCTGATGATCCCGGGCTGGCCGTATTCGATGGTGGCCGCCCTGGAAGAAGGCCGCACGTCGTGGACCCGGCTGATCGACGCGCGGCGGTTACGGCCCGATGACGACGAGGCCGCTGTGACCGCCGCCCAGGTCCGCGATGTGGTGATGCGGATCATCGCATCCGGGCAGCACAAGCCCGGCGACCCAGACATCCTGCTGGTCTTTGACGCCGGCTACGACCTGGCCCGGCTGTCGTTCCTGCTGGGCGATCTGCCGGTGCAGGTGCTCGGCCGGCTGCGCGGCGACCGGGTCATGGGCCGCCCGGCGCCGCCGCGCACGCCGGGGACCAGCGGCCGCCCGCCCAAGCACGGCGGTGCCTTCAAATTCAAGGACCCCGGAAGCTGGGGTGCCCCGGATGTCACCACGGTCACCGGCACGACCCGGTGGGGCAAGGCCGAGGCGCTGGCCTTCGACGCGCTGCACCCCCGGCTGACCCGCCGGGCGGCCTGGCTCGACCACGGCGGCGACCTGCCGGTCCTGCCCGGCACCGTGATCCGGCTGCAGGTCGAGCACCTGCCCGGGGACGCCTCCCCTCAGCCGATGTGGCTATGGACCGACAGGACTGGCCTGAGCGCCGACCTGGCAGACCGGTGCTGGCAGGCGTTCCTCCGCCGCTTCGACATCGAGCACACCTTCCGGTTCCTCAAGCAGACGCTGGGCTGGACCGCCCCGCACCTGCGCGACCCGGCTGCGGCCGACACCTGGACCTGGCTGATCCTCGCCGCCTACACCCAGCTGTGGCTCGCACGGCACCTCACCGCCGATCTGCGCCGCCCCTGGGAAAAACCCGCACAGCCCGGCAGACTCACCCCCGCCCGCGTCCGCCGCGGGTTTCGCCACCTCCGCCAGGCGGCCACCCGGCCCGCCGGTGCACCCAAACCCTCCCGGCCCGGCCCAGGCCGTCCGAAAGGATCAAAGAACAAGATCACAGCACGCCGCCCAGAGGTCGGGAAAACCATCAAACGCGACACAACACTCAAAGAGCGACAGGCACGCACGGGTTAAACGACAAGCTGAGCGGGCCACTAGCCAGGGTGACGAGGGGTCAACCACGGCCACTAGGGATCATCAGAGTTGCCAGCTCAGCGCCCCTAACAGGCGTAACCGCTCGGCTTCCCAAGCTGATAGTGCGAGTTCGATTCTCGTCACCCGCTCCACGAAGGTGCAGGTCACGGGTAACCTCTGAGCCTGCTTGCGGGCCGCCTGTAGGGCATAGTTGGTACCCCGTGCAATTAAC
>DATGVY010000314.1:0-2296 GCA_035299845.1 Streptosporangiaceae bacterium | reverse complement strand
TCAGCGCGGCGTCGACCAGGGCGATGACCTCCCCGGGAAGGTGCGACAGGTTCGCCAGCGTCTCGTGCCTGACCTTGCCCTCCTGGCGGAATGTGCGGCGCAGCAGCACGCTCTCATAGCGCCGTTCCTCACCCGACTTGCTCACATACCGGCTCGGGATCCTGGCCACGTGCATCGCACCGATATGACGGCCCATGCCAGGCAGTATAGCGGTAATGATCAGGAACCGGCCTGCAACTATCTCAATTCACTGGCTACAACTTCAAGCTAGATTACACCGTCCTCGCACGTCAACCCTTGATCGTTACGGAGCGCTACGGCAAGTTCGGGTTAAGGCGTGTCCCGTGGATCTTCAGCCTGCTGCGCGTCCACCGGAAGGCGCCTCGCGGCGTTGTCGTCGTCGCCAATAGCTCCGCTATTGGCTCCTCCTCCGCCTTGCGATCCATCCCTCCGGACGGCCGCTCGCGACGGCCAAGATCCACGGGACACGCCCTAGTGACCGGCGCTGGCCAGGAGCGAGTCGAGTTCACTGCTCATCAGCCGCTCGATTCCCGAGCTGATCGTGCCCTCGCTGAGCCGCTGCCTGAGCTTCGCCCGCAAGGTCGACACCAGCTGCGGCACGTCAGCGGGCCGCCCGGCGCTGAGCTCGGCCTGCACCGGCTGGATGAAGTTCTCGAAGTCCACGCCGACGTCCCGCCTGATCTGGCCGGTCGCCATCCCGTGCCGGACGGTCGCTGACAGCTCGCCGATCACGCTGAGCGGGGTAACGCCCGACGCGGACGCCGACGCCGACGCCGACGCCAGGGTCGGCGACGAGGCTTCAGGTGTCGCGCTGCGCACCGAGGTGGACACGGATCCGGATGGCCCGGGTGAGCGAGGCGTCGCGACCGTCGACGAGTCCGCCGCCGGACCCGAGATCCGGTCAACGGGAGACGACGGGAGCTGCGTCAGCGCGATCACCCCGGCGGCCAGTGCGACCACCGCCCCGCCTACCGCGATCCCGGGGCCGCGGCGCAGGCGGGGCACGCGGAACCGGCCGGGCCTCTTGGGCGGCGGCGCGGCGGGCGGCTCCGCCTCGTCGCCCGCGCCAGCCGCGGAGACGGCCGGCACCAGCGCGCGGTCAGCGGGGATCTGCCGCGACATCACGGCGACATGAGCCGCGCTGGGCCGGTCCTGCGGGTTCGCGCCCAGGCAGGCCGCCCAGAGCGCGGCCAGGCTGGCCGGAACCGGGTCAGTGGCGTCGGCCGCGGACGCTGCGCCTGGAACACCCCCCGCGATCCCGGTCAGGCACGCGACGAACACCACGCCCAGTGAGTACATGTCAGATGCCGGGGTCGCCGCGCTGCCGCTGGCCAGCTCGGGCGCGGGGTAGGCGAGCGGGCTGCGGCTCGGCCCGCCGGACGGTTGACCGCGCAGGGCCGCGAGACCGAAGTCGGTGACCTTGACGCCGGTCGGCCCGAGCACGATGTTCGCTGGCTCGATGTTGCCGTGCGCGATGCCGGCCCGGTGTGCCACCGCCAGGGCATCGGCCACCGACCCCAGAATCCGCAGCACCTCGCCGACCGGGAGCGGGCCGTTTTCGAGGCGTGCCTCAAGGGTCTGCCCGCTGACCACTTCCCGGACGATGTAGGGGACCACGATGCCGTCACCGAGGTCACCATCGCCGTACTCATAAACCTGGGCGATCGCCGGATGCGACAGTTGGGTAAGTGTCCTGGCCACCAGCCGGAACCGGGCCTGCGCCACGGCATCGCCGACCAGGTGCGCCTGGAGTGCTTTGACCGCTACTTCACGGCCGGAATGTTCATCCACAGCCCGCCAAACGGCGCCCGTGACGTCGCTGCTGACCGGTTCGACCAGCCGCAGCCGACCGCCGAGAACCGATCCCACCCCTAGCTGGTTCACGCACCCGAGTCTGCCCGAATGAATTACCCGGCGCGACCATTGTGGCAATCCGTGACAATGGCAGCCCGGCGACGGCCGTCGGCCACCCCGGCAGGCGCGGTCGGCCAGCGGGGCAGGCGCGGCCGGCCAGCCGGGCAGGCGTGGCCGGCCAGCCGGGCAGGCGTGGCCGGCCAGCCGGGCAGGCGTGGCCGGCCAGCCCGACCAGCGGGCAAGCGTGTTTGGCGAGCCGGGCAGGCCGCCCCGCGGCGGCGGGAATGTTGCGCAGTCAACTATCGTTAGGCTGGATGTAGGCAGAGCCTAAGCAGAGGAGACATCATGCCCGCCGTTACCGCAGCAGACATCCTGGTCCTGCCACGGGTCCCTGACCCGGATCCTGCTGCCACCTCCAGCC
>DATGVY010000313.1:0-3851 GCA_035299845.1 Streptosporangiaceae bacterium | reverse complement strand
ACGAGACTTCTGCCGCGGAACCGCGGCGGCCGGTAGCGCACCAGCGCCAGCGCCAGCGCCGTGCCGGCGATCGTCGCCAGGGTCATGCTGGCCAGCGCCAGCCGGATGGACAACCAGAATGCCGAGGTGAGGCCCGGGATGTCCTTCCACTGCTGGTACCACTGCGAGGTGAACCCGTTCCAGGCGAAGCTCACCTGCGGTAGGCCGGTGGTGACCGTGTTGAAGCTGTAAAGGATCATCACCCCGATCGGGAACACCAGGTAGGCGATGATCAGCCACGAGTAGCCCGGCAGGATGAACCGAGTCCACCGCCGGCGTCGCGGCCGCTGCCGTTGCGCTGCCCGGCCCGCCTCGCGCCCGGGGGTCGCGGTGACGACCGCGCTCATATGTACTCCTCGATCGTCCGCGATCCCAGCAGCCGCGCGTAAGCGAAGATGCCGATCAAGGCGATTGCCAGTAGCGCGGCCGACAGGGCTGAGCCGCCCGCGTAGTCGAGGTTCGTCAGGAACGCGTTCTGGATGACTGTGCCGATCATGGTGTCATTCGTGCCGCCGAGGATCTGCTGGTTCACGTAGTCGCCGAGAGCCGGGACGAACGTCAGCAGGAACGCCGCGAACAGCCCGGGGATCGTGAGCGGCAGGATCACCCGCAGGAACGCCTCCCGCTTGCTCGCGTACAGGTCGTAGGCCGCGTCGAGGACGCGCTTGTCGATCCGCTCGATGGCGACATACAGCGGCAGCGCGGTGAACGGCAGGTAGTTGTAGGCAAGGCCCGCTACCACCGCGTATCCCGTGGCGAGGATGTGGAAGTTCTGCGGCAGCAGGTGGGCGCTCTTCAGGTTGCCGAGGATGATGCCCTGATCGGAAAGGATGAACTCCCACACCACGGTGCGGATCACGAAGGAGACGAAGAAAGGAACCAGCAGCATCAGCAGGAAGAAATTCTTCTTCCTGCCGCCGTGGAACGCGATCCAGTAGGCGATCGGGAACGACACCACCAGGTCGATCAGCGTCGCGGCGCCAGCGAAATAGAAGCTGTTGACGAACTGGGCGTGGTAAAGGCTCAGCTGCTGGCTGAACTCGGACCAGTGCCAGGTCATCACGCAGGCCCCGGTGCCGAAGTTGCAGGTCTGCAACGACAGCGAGAGCATCACGATCAGCGGGATCAGGAAGAACACCAGCAGCCACAGCCCAGCGGGCAGGCTCAGCAGGTATGGCGCGAGGACCTTCCCGGGCCTGACCCGCCCGCGGCCACGCAGGGCTACGCGCCCTGCGTGATTGGCAGGAACAGGTTGTTCCACGCGTTCAGCTCTTCCTGGCTCTTGTACTGGTAGTAGCTCCTGGAATCCTTGACGTACTGCGGGGTCGGGAACACCGTGGGCGCGTCGGCCGTCGTTGTCGTCGGCAGGCCGATCTCCGGCTTCATCTCCTGCAGCGCCGTCTTCGCCCATCCCGTGGGGTTCAGCAGAACGTTCTTCGCCGCAGGCACCGGGCAGACGTAGTCGTTGTAGTACTCCACGACGGCCTGGACCTGCGGATTGTAGTAGAAGTCCATGAGGGCCATGGCGTCCTTGGGGTTCTGTGCGTACATCGGGATGCACATGTTGTCCGTCCAGGACATGCCGCCCTCGCTGGGGATCAGCAGGTGCAGGTCGCGGTACTTGCTGTTCAGGTCGGCCTGGAAAATGTCGCCGGACCAGGCCTGGGTGACGACCGTGTCCCCGTTCTTCAGGTGGTCGATGTAGCTCTGGTCGTAGTAGGCGCGGACGATGCCGTCGCTCTTCTGCTGCTGCAACTTCTTGGCCGCCTTCGCCCAGTCGGACTCGGTCGACGTCGCGGGTTCGACCCCGACGGCTAGCAGCCCCAGGCTGCCGAGTTCCTGCGGGTCGCTCATCATGCCCACCTTGCCGGCGTATTTCTTGTCGAACAAGATGCCAACGCTGGTGCCCGGGTTCTTGATCACCGAGGAGTTGTAGCCGATCGCCGTCCAGCCCGACTGCCAGGCCATCGTGTACTTGTTGCCGGGGTCCCAGGAGGGGTTCTTCACCAGCGGCCCGGCGTACTTGTCGAAGTTGGTCATCATGCTGCGGTCAAGCGGCGTCAGCCAGCCGAAGTCGATCAGGTAGCCAAGCGGGGGGCTGTTGTTCGTCATCACGATGACATCGAAGCCCGTGTACTGCTTGGCTTGCAGCGACGGCCGGATCTTCGCGTAGAAGGGCAGGTTGTTGCTGATCGGCTCGGTGTAGTTGACAGCGATGCCGGTCTTCTGCGTGAAGTACTCGAGGGAAAGGTGCTTGCCCTTGAGCACGTCGATGTAGTACGGCCAGTTGGCGAAGTTGACCGTGTGGTGAAGCTGCTGCTTGGCCCACCACTGGGATGAGCCCACAGCCCCAGCGGCCGGCGCTGAGTTGCTCTTGGGGGTCGCGGCCCCCTTCACGCCGCAGGCCGCGAGGAACGCGGACAGGCCGAGCGCGCCCGCGCCAGTGCCCGCCGACGTCAGCAACTGCCTGCGCGACATCCGGGGCGATGTGATCCCCCGCCATATGGCCGGGTCGACTATAGGCGTGCCCTGCTCGGACTCGCTGCCATCCTGTTCGTTCATTTTGCTCCTCCTACCCGATCGGGTACGAATACCGGGGATCCCAGGACAGCCACACGCTGTCGCCGCGCGCCGCATCGCTGCTGCTTGACGCCGCGTTCTGCTGAAAGACGAGCATGTCGGCGCCGGTTGTCGTGCGGACCGTGAAGGTGGTGGATGTGCCGAGGTATACGACCTCGGTCACGGTTCCGCGCAGCACGCTGCCGGCCGAGTCCGGCCGCCGAGCGGAAATGCTGATCTTCTCCGGCCGGACCGTGATCTCGATCTGCGACGACGGCGCCATCGTCCGCTCACCCGCCGGGACGATGACCTGCTCGTCCGGGCTGACCACGACGACCGCGTTACCGTCCGTGATCCTGCTCACCTCGCCGGTGAGCAGGTTGGATGTGCCGATGAAGCCGGCCACGAAGCGATTGGCTGGCCGTTCGTATATCTCCCGCGGGGTGCCGAGATGCTCGATGAGGCCGTCGTCCATCACCGCAATCCGGTCCGACATGGTGAGAGCCTCGCCCTGATCATGGGTCACGTAGACGAAGGTGATGCCGACTTCCCGCTGGATGCGTTTCAGCTCGACCTGCATGGCCTGCCGGAGCTTGAGATCAAGCGCGCCGAGCGGCTCGTCGAGCAGCAGCGCCTTCGGGCCGTTGACGAGCGCCCTGGCCAGGGCGACCCGCTGCTGCTGGCCGCCGGAAAGCTCACGCGGGCGACGCTGCTCGCGGCCGGTCAGGTCAACGATCTCCAGCATCTCGCCGACCCGCCGGGTGATCTCGTCCTTGTTCACCCCCTTGCGGCGCAGCCCGAAGGCAACGTTCTCGAAGACGCTCATGTGCGGGAACAGGGCGTACGACTGGAACACCATGTTGACGTCCCGCTTGTTCGGCGGGTCCCAGGTGACGTCCCTGCCCTGCAGGCTGACCGAGCCCCTGGTGGGTTCCTCGAACCCGGCAATGATCCGCATCGTGGTGGTCTTGCCGCAGCCCGACGGGCCGAGCATGGAGAAGAACTCGCCCTGCTGGATGGCCAGGTCAAGCCCGCGCACGGCGGTGATCACCTCGCCGCCCGAGTGAAACTCCTTGACCACGCCGGTCAGCTCGATCGCCGGCTGCTGGCCGGCCTCGCGGGCGGCCGCGGTCGCCGGCCGACCCGCGCGCGCGGTCCTTCCGGCAGCCTCGCCGTCTGCGGCGAGCGCATCGATCTCCGTCATCTGAGGCGCGTATCCCCCTCCTGAAACTCCCTCGGCGGGCCGTCACCCG
>DATGVY010000312.1:0-27861 GCA_035299845.1 Streptosporangiaceae bacterium | reverse complement strand
TTGAGGCGACCTTGCGGGCAATGCGCCGCTTCCGCGAGGCCGGCGTTCGCGTGATCAGCCTCCAAGAGCCGTGGACGGATGTATCCGGCGAGACGCAGGAGCTGCTGACCGCGGTCATGGGCTGGGTCGCTCAGATGGAGTCCCGGCGCCGCTCTGAGCGCACCAAGGCCGGGCTGGAGCGCCGCCGCCGCGAGGGCCTGCCGGTCGGCCGCCAACCCGGAGCAAAGGACACCAGACCCCGCAAGCGCAGCGGCTACGTTGCACGCTGGGAGCGCGAGCGAGAGGCCGTGCGGTGAACGCCGTGACCAGGCCAGTGCAGATACTCCTGGAGTCCGAGTGCCCACCGGAACAACAGGCTGCGGTAGCCAAGGTCTTCGAGGACGCAGGGATACCGGCGGACGTACAGGCCGCCGTAATCCGGAGGTCGGCCGAACTCGCGCCCTGGCTGATCGACATTGAGGTAGGCGTCAAGTTCCTGGTCGCTGCCGCTGCCACCGGATTCGGCCTCGCCGCCGGGACGGATGGCTGGCAAGGACTAAAACGGCTTGTTCAGAGCCTCTACAAAGCTCGCGAGGGCTCAGAGGCGCCGCAAGGCGGCGTCGTCCTGCGGGATCCGGACGCGGGCGTCCAGATTCCGCTTCCTCCCGATCTAGCCGACGAGGCATACCGCCGCCTTTACGCGCTCGAAGCCCCGGCCGCCCCGCTCTCGGCGATGTTGGTGTGGAACAGCGAAAAGCGGACCTGGCAAGACGTGTTTGAGGGGAAGCTGCGCTGCGACTATCCGGGCTGTACGGAGTTCGCCACTCAGGCCCGGCTGCGTCAGCCTCGCCCCGGCGCCATGGAACGCCGCACTTTCTGCGACCGGCATGCCGCTGCGGCGGACCTAGATGATCCGCAAGCCTGGAGCGAGTAAGCGACTAGCAGGCGTCCGCATGGTCAGCTTCGCCGGTTTGCCACGGCGCGGAACGTCCCGAGCGCGCTCTCGGCGCGGCGGTAGGCTGCGCACGTGACGTGCAAGCGCTGCCAGGCCGGAGCCGTACTCGCCGGGCTTTGCCTCATCTGCGGCGCGGCCAACTTCGGGCCGGTGCACCAAGTTGCAACTGAGCGCCACCAGCAGGGGACGGCGGATATGCAGGCACAGATCGGTCGCGGCTTGCGCGGCCACGTGCCTGCGGTGACCGCGATCGTGACGGAGTTCTACGAGCCGCCCCATCCCCCGCACCGTGAAACCGGCCAGCCCTTGCCGGGTGCGCAGGTTGGGCAGTTCCCGCCCTCGGCGAGCATCCCGGTAGTGCCCCAGCCGATCCGTGCAAGGCGACCACCCCCACCTATGCCCCGGCGCGGAAGGATCGCCGGGCCGCCGCCTGCTGCGAGCGTCCCAGTGATGCAGCCTGTTCGCCCGAGGCCGCCATTCCCCCCTGTACATGCCCCGCAGCAGGATGGCCATGCCGGTCCCATCGTCTGAGACCCTGAGCGGTAGTGATCATTACGGGTTGGCCCGTCGAGCAGGCAGTGAACGTCATCGCCTCATGGAGGACTAACGGCGACATCGAGGGCCTGTGCGCCGCCGCCCGCAGACCTCCCCTGGCCGGCGTCAAGGAAGAACGCGACAAGCTCCTCGATCCGGAGCAGTTGAAGCTGGCTTCAAAGTCGTGCCTGTTCAGGGAATCCGCTGGATCGCTCCGGTGGTAAACCAGTGCACGAGCGTGACGGCCAGGTGGACTGCCATCTGCGCCTCCTCGAAGATCTCCGGCCGCTGCGCGGTCCGCCCGCCGTGCCGCGAGGTTTGCCCCTTCCACAGCAGGTCGAGCATCCCGGTCAGCGGCTCGACGCTGCCGGTCCCGGCGGGGCCGGGCCGCTCGCACGCCGGCTGGTGCGCCAGTCGCTCACGCAGGAGTTCTTCTGCACCCTGCGCAGGCTCTAACCGGTGTCCTAGGCTGCCGCTCGTGACGGTTGCCACATGGATTCTGGCGATCTCGACTGCGGCGCTGGCGGTCGAGGGAGGAGCCGCATTGCGAGGATGGCTTGCCTACCTGCGGGTGGGCCGCAGGAAGCGGGAGCTTGACGAGATCCGCCGCGAGATGACGATCCTGCACCACGCGGCGTGGATGGACGTCACTACAGCTGCCCAGGGGTCGCGGACCGAGGTCGATGAGAAGGTCCGGGCCATGCTGACGCTCGACGGGTGGCAGCCGGACATGAGCCTGGCGGAGCAGGCCGGCTATTTCAGCATGCGCCGCATCCAAGACGACAGTTTCGGCTGAGCCGCAGCGATGAATCTTGGAGATGATCTCGCCACCGCCGGGGTTGGCGGTGTAGCCGCGCTCCTGGGCGCATGGATCGGCGCCCGCGCAACACGGCGCGCCTCAGCCGAGGCATTCGACAGGGCGGCCACAGCCGACAACCAGGCCTGGCGGAACGCACTCCACTACGAGCTGCTGCTCAACATCAACTTCGACACCAAGCGCGACGCTGAGCAAGTCTGGTCGTTCGATACTCGCGTGCTGCATGACTCGCTGACCCATGCCGCCGCGTTCTCCGTCGAAGTCCTGCAGCGCATCATCTGGGCCAGGACACTCAGCGAGCAGATGGACGATGCGATGGGCTACTTCCATCAGGCCGACGACGACCCGCACTCCGCGGCCAGGGCCTACAAGAAGGTGCTGGATTTGCGGCACCAGTTGCTCGGTGAACTCGTGGAGCTTGAGAAGCAGTTGCGGCCTGGCTAGCGGCCCGGCGAGCTTTGGCTGGTGGCACCCTGCGGTCGGCGACCAAGACTCACACGCGGGCGCGGTACGGCGAGTCGCGGCCGACGTTCGGCAGCGCGACTGCGCGGAGTAGCGCAGTGTCGGCGTCGCCGAGCCTGTAACCCTCGATCAAGTCCTCCGCCAAGACCACGCTCGGCACGCGCTGGCCGGCCTCCAGCATCGACAGCATCCGCCGGGAGATCCCTGTCCGCCAGCCGGTTTCCGTGTAGGACCAGCCGAGTTCAGCGCGGGCCCGGGCGAGCATGGCGGCGACCCCGGGGTCGAGGCTGCGGTGCGCGGTCCGGGACCGCCACGGCGGGTCGTGCGGCTTGCGCGGGCTGACGATGTCCTGCATCCGGCTCTCCTCCCCAGGCAAGCACTGCTCGTCTGTTGTGCGGCACCCTGGCGTTGCCGCAACCTGGCCGTCTTCCGGTGGCACCCTGGCATTCGCCGAAATTCGGCGAATTTCGCCGAACGCCGGTCTGTGGGTCTGTGTCGATCACTCAGCTGCGCCGCCTGGGTCGATGCCAGCGGTCTCGCGGGCCACGGCCATGTCGAGGTGCGTGAGCACGTTCTGGCCGGCGTCCGGTAGTAGCTCGCGGAGTACGGCCGCACCGATCATGGCCAGCACGGCGATGGCGCTACCCGGGTCGCCATCGTTCCCGGCGTGGCCGGGCGGGATACCGGCGATCCGGGCGGTGAGCTCGGCGACCGCGGCAGCCAGCCCTGGCCAGGTCGCGGGGGCCGGGACATCCGGCTTCGGCGGCGCGGCTGCGGATGTGGTGCGCTGCCATCCGTGATGCTGCCGGGCGGTGGAGGTGGGCGCCCCGCACATGGGCCAGCGCCGTGATGACGCGGGCGGGTGATTAGCCATCTGGTCTCCTCGGGGTCAGCCGGGCGAGCCGGTCAGCTGGTCGAGCAGGTGATGCGCGGTCGCCTGGATATCGGCGGGCTGGATGAGGCCGAGGACGCGGCGGGCCGAGGCGATGGTCCCGGTGGTGCTGAGCGCGACGGAGATGCACCCGTAGGCGAGCCGCTCGATGCTGTCGGCCGGCGCGTGGGCGCCGCGTGTCCGGGCCTCGGTTGCGAGTGTCTGGTTGGTCGTGATGGTGCTTGTCGTCCGGTCGGTTCGGCCGTTGGCATCCCGGGTGCGTTCCGGCCCCGGCGCGGAGACCCTTTCCGGTCTTGCCCCCGCGTCGGCGGCTCGGTGATGTCGCACCGTCAGGGTCGGGGGGACCCGCCTTCGCAGCCTAGGCATGTGGTCATGCCGAGCTGTGTGTACATCGGGTCGAGCGGCTTCCCGCACCGGGCGCCCGTCCGGCAGCCCAGTGCACAACCAGGGCGTCCGCGACCACTACCGGCGCCTCTGCGTACGCGCCGCGATCGGCGACGGCTGGCAGCTGCGCGAGACCCGGCACACGTTCGTCTCGCAGCTGTCGGACTCCGGGGTTGACATCGAGAGGATCGCTGACGCGGCCGGGCACATCAACTCGAACGTGACCCGCGCGGTCTACAGGCACCAGATCGCCGACAAGGTCGCGGCGGCAGCCGAGGCGATGGACCTGCGGTATGGCGCCGGAGGCCCGTCATGAGCGCGACTGGCTCCCGGGTATGGCTCCCGCGCCCGGCACTCAGCGCCGTGACCAGCGCGGCAACCGGCCGCGGGTCATGTCAGTACGGCATTCCAGCAGAGCCTTCTGACATCTGCCCGCGGTTCGGCCGAGCCGGGCGTCAGCTCATGCCGTCCCAGCGCGCCCGGCGCATGTCCACCCGGCCAGGGCGGCCATCGCCGGCCGGGCGCATCGGGGTGCCCTCGCTCAGGTAGTTGCGAAGAGCTTCCCGCTCGTGGCCAGCCAGCAGCGATCCGTCTGCGTGGACGACCCGCCACCAGGCCACCCCGCCGCCCCACAGCGCCATGACCCGGCCGACCTGGCGCGGGCCCCCCTCGCCCAGGTATTCGGCGATATCGCCGTAGGACATGACGCGGCCGGGCGGTATCGCCTCCGCCACGTCGAGCACCCGGCTGGTGAACGCATCGGGCATCCCAGCTTGCCGTGCTGGCACTCGGCCCCGCACGGGCCGGCCTCGCGCGGGCCGGCCCCGCGCGGGCTCTGCCCGTGCTCCGCCGGTCACTGCCCGTCTCCCGGCCCGGGCGGCGGTTGCCCCGGCTCGGCGCGTTCGCCTCCTGGCGCCCTGTTCCGGGGCCAGATGGCCGCACGCCAGTCCCTCGACGCCGCGTGCCGGCCGGGCGGGGCGCCGCTGTTCGGGGTAGCGCCGCTCCGGCCGTTGCTGTCCCGGCGGTTCTCGTCCGTGCTGATGCCGTCTGTGGTGGCCTGGTCTGCGGTGGCTTGATCCGGGATAACGCCGTTCAGGCACGGACGGTCCGAGGTGGCGCCGTCCGGCCCGGCATCGCTCAGGCCGGCCCTGTCCGGGGTGACCCTGTCCGGGGTGACCCTGTCCGGGGTGACCCTGTCCGGCGTGACCCTGTCCGGGGTGACCCTGTCCGGGGTGACCCTGTCCGGCGTGACGCCGTTCCGTCTGGCGCCGCCCGGGCTGTCCCCGCCCGGACTGCCCCCGCCCGGGGTGACGCCGCCCGGCCACACTGCGGCCGGTTCCGGCGGACCGGCCAGTCCGGCTGGGATCGCGGCCCCGCGTGCCCGGGCCCGGAAAAGACGGCTTGCCGCGGTCATGGCCATCGCCAGGCAGCCGGCCGCGAGCAGGCAGAAGAGCACGAGCTGCCCGGGGCCGCGCGTCCGCACCGGGGGCGGCGGAATCGCCGCAGGACCGCCCCCGAAATGGCTGGCCGGGCGGAGGCCATGGCTGGCGTGGCGATGGCCGGCCAGGTACGCCGCTGCGGTGAGCGCGGCGGCGGCATCGACCGTGCCGAAGCCGACCCGGTCGTCGTATCCTCCCGGCGGCGAGTGCTGCGCGCTGGAAGTAATGGCCCGGATGACGAGGGCAGGAGAGAGATGCGGATACTCCGACTTGATGAGCGCAGCCACGCCCGAAGTCAGCGCACACGCCGGGCTGGTTCCGCTGACCAGCCAGTACTGTCCGTCCGCGCCCTGCGCGGGCACCTGTACGCCCGGCGCGGCGACCTGGACGGACAGATTGGCGCTGGAGAAGCTGGCCGGATTACCAGCCTGATCGACCGCCGCGACCCCGAGCACGCCGGGATAATCCGCAGGGAATGAGTACGGCGCATGCGCCCGCCCCCGGTCGCTCGAGGAGTTCCCCGAATTGCCTGACGAGGCAATCACGACTACCTGGTGCTCAAGCGCAACCTGGAGTGCAGACCTGACGGCGCGGCTGGAAGCGCCATAGCCGAGGGACATGCTGATGACGCCGGCCCGGTGCGCTACCGCGTACCTGATGGCCCTCGCCAGTGCCCGCTGGCCCCTGCTGGCCGACTCACGCCGGTACTGCGCGTAAGCCGGATCTTTCTTGTCGGGGAGCACGCGGATCGACAGCACCCTGGCCTGCGGCGCCACGCCGCTGATCCCGTCGCCGCCATTGTGCCCATGGCCGGCGATCAGCGAGGCCATCCACGTGCCGTGCATGCCCCAGCTGGGATCCGTTGGCTTTGTGCTGACGCCGCTGTAGTCAGGCCCGGTCATGACGGAGCCCGCCAGGTCGGACACGTTGGGCTGGACACCGCTGTCAATGACGGCGACCAGGACGCCCCGTCCCTGACTCACGGGCCAGGCAGCCGGCGCGTTGACAGCATTCAGCACCCACTGCTGGGCATTCCGAACGCTGTCGGCGCTGGCCGGGACCGCTACGGTGACCGCGGCGACGGCAATGGCCGACGTCATCGCCAGCAGGCAGCCCAGCGGCAGCCGCAACCTGGCGGCCCGGCCGCTCAGCATCCGGGAGTTCCGGGACAGCGGGGCGGCGAGGGCAGCGCGCCGAGCGGGCCACCGACGACGTCGGCGACACCGTCGGCGAGGCTGCCCATCTCGTCGTCCGTGTAGGCATCAGACGAGAGCCGGACCCGCGGCCTGCCATCGGTGTAGCCAGCCACGGACAAGACCAGGTACGGGCCTGCCGGGAACGCCGAGGAAAGCTGCCGCTGCCTGATCCCGTAACCCGCGGCGAGACTGCCGCGGAAGGCCAGTGGCCGCACGCCGGCCCGCAGCCCATGCCGGGCCGGAAGCGCGCTCAGCGCGGCGGCGGCGGCCGACGCCCCCGGCAGGACCGCGATCCCGATCGTGACGACAAGGCTCCCGGTCGCGTCTATGTACGTAGCCCTGAGCATCGCGAGGCAGCCATGCTGGCGGAGCACCGCGGCGGCGGACGGATCCGCCCCTGCCGCACAGTTCGCCTGCCGGGCGATCCCGACCCGGCGCGCGGTCAGCGGCAGCTCGGCTGAGCCGGACAGCACGAAACTGGGCAGCTGGTAGACGATTGCCGCCGGGAAGATCTTCTCCGCGGGCGTCGCGCGCCAGCGCCGGGCCGATTCCCAGGCCATGATCTGCTGCTGCTGGGCGGCGCTGAAACGCCGGGGAAGCACCTGGACGGCGATGCCGGCAGCCGAAGCCGCAAGTCCGGCGAGCCCGAGCACCAGCGCCGCAACGGTCAGTCCGGAGCGCCACCGCGCGCGGCCGGCCGACGGCGTGAAAGGCGCGGGGGCCCGGCCTGGATCCGCAGGCCAGCGGAGCCCCTCCCCAGGGTCGGTCCGCACCGGGCTGCTACCTTCGCCTGGGTTTTCCGGCTGCATGGCCACACCGGAATGCTACGGCCTGCGCTAACCGCACCGGGCTCGCAGCCGCGAGGTTCGCGCCGCCGCAGGGCAACAGGCCAGCGCGGGTCACCAAGCCGGCCGGGGTCAGTAAGCCGGCAGCGATGGATCGACCTGGCTGATCCACGCGAGGACACCTCCGCCCACGTGCGCTGCGTCAGCGAAGCCGGCATTCTTCACCACTGCCAGGCACTCGGCACTGCGGACTCCGGTCTTGCAGTGCAGCACGACCCGCTTGTCCTGCGGAAGACGCTCGAGCGCGGCTCCGGACAGGAACTGGTCTTTCGGGATCAGGACAGCCCCTGGAATGGAGACGATCTCGTACTCGTTCGGCTCCCTCACGTCGACAAGGAAGATGTCATCACCGCGGTCAAGCATCTCCTTCAGCTGCGTGGCGGTGATCGTCGAGCCGGCCGCGGCCTGCTGCGCATCCTCGGAGACAGTTCCGCAGAACGCGTCGTAGTCGATCAGGCCAGTGATCGTCGGGTTCTTACCGCAGATCGGGCACTCCGGATCCTTCCTGACCCGCACCGAGCGGTAGCTCATCTCCAGCGCGTCGTAGATCATCAGCCGGCCGGCCAGCGGTTCGCCGATCCCCACGATGAGCTTGATCGCCTCGTTCACCTGGATCGACCCGATCGAGGCGCAGAGCACGCCGAGAACGCCGCCTTCCGCGCACGACGGCACCATCCCCGGCGGCGGCGGCTCCGGGTACAGGCAGCGGTAGCACGGGCCGTACTCGGCCCAGAAGACGCTGGCCTGACCGTCGAAGCGGTAGATGGATCCCCAGACGTAGGGCTTGCCGAGCAGCACGCAAGCGTCATTTACCAGATAACGAGTCGCGAAATTGTCGGTGCCGTCGACGATCAGGTCATACTGCGCGAAGATCTCCAGCGCGTTGTCCGAGTCGAGCTGTTCCTCGTACAGGATGACGTTGACGTAGGGATTGATCTCCTTGATGCTGTCGCGCGCTGACTCTGCCTTCGGCCTGCCAATATCGGACTGGCCGTGGATGATCTGGCGCTGCAGGTTCGATTCGTCCACGACGTCGAAGTCGATGACTCCCAGGGTTCCGACGCCGGCGGCCGCCAGGTACAGCAAGGCCGGGGACCCCAGCCCGCCTGCCCCGACGCACAGCACCCGCGCGTTCTTCAGGCGCTTCTGCCCGGTCATCCCGACATCAGGGATGATCAGGTGACGTGAGTACCGCCTGACCTCATCGACACTGAGGCCTGCGGCGGGCGTGACCAGCGGCGGAAGCGACACTTTCTTCTCCAGGTGCAGACGACACGGTTCCAGTCTCCTCCGACTTTGAACCCGCCGGACGGCCTCAGCATTCCGGCGCGCCCGGCGGACGGCCCGGCGGTTCATCGGCGGAGCATGACGGGCGCACGGCCGGCTGCCGGTTCGCAGCCGAATCGCGGGGCCGGCTACGCAACGTAACTGGCTAGTGAGGGGCGGTGCCGCCGGAAATGTCACCGGCGGCGGGTAGAACTCAGGGCAAGCCGGAACTGCGGGTGCCTCCGGGGGCCTGACCCCGCTGACGGCCGAGTGTCAGACGAGCGGACGATGCGCGTGTCTCCCGGAGGTCACATGTCAACAGAGCCCCCAGGGCCAGCAGGAACCCAGCCGGCCAGCGAGCGGGCGGAATCAGGGACCTTACCCGGTGCCCCCGTGGTGCTGCCGCTCCTTCCTGGCATCGTCCGGCGGCCAGCCGAATGGCGTCCCTTGCCGGACGCGGTAGCGACGGCGGTGCGAATGCTCGCGATCCCCGACTGCGCGCCGCCCTATGACGATGAACTCGGTGCGGGCGGGCAGCCATGCCAGCCTGCCGACGGTGCCAGCGACCATGCGTCGCACGGCGCCGGGCCGCAGCCAGCCGGGCAGCAGCCAGCCGGGCAGCCACCAGCCGGGCAGCCACCACCGGACCGGCAGGCGGCACCGGTCCGGCTGGCCCGGGCAGCTGCGCAGCCACCACCGGACCGGCAGGCGGCAACAGTCCGCCTGGCCCGGCCAGCTGCGCAGCCCCCACCGGACCGGCACGCGCCACCGGACCGGCAGGCCCCGCAAGCCGGGCAGGCCCCACAAGCCGGGCAGGCCCCACAAGCCGGGCAGCTACCACCGGGGAGGCAGGCGTCACCGGGCCGGTCGGCGCCGCCAGGGGCTCGGCCAGGTACCCAGGAATCGCAGCGCCGGATCGCGGCTGCGCCGCCCGGCTGGCCGGGCAAGTTCGCCCAGGTCCTCGCGGAGACACTGGCCGGGGCCCGGCCGCCGGGCCAGATCGTGCCGTGGACTACCGAGCGCGCGCGGCGGCATATCCAGCGTCTCGGTCCGTTGCTAGCAGCAGGCGAGCAGCCCCGGGTGCGGCGCGTTGTCACATTCCGGCCGGCCAGCGACATCGTCGAGATGACCGTGGTGGTCGGCGTCGGCCCGCGGGTGCGGGCACTCGCCGTGCGGCTTGAGCGGGACGGCCCGCGCCCGGCGAGCCCAGGGCGTGAGGCGCAGGCCGCGAGGTGGGTCTGCACAGCCGTGGAGGCTGCCTGAATCACGCGCTCCGGCGACCCGCGGGCCGCCGCGGAGGCTGCCGGAATCAGGCGTCCTGGCGATTACGCGGGTCGCCGTGGCAGCGCTTGTATTTGCGGCCGGAACCGCAGGGGCACAGGTCGTTCCTGCCGACTCTGGCGCCGGCCGCGCTTGCCTGCGATCGGGCCCGCTGCTCGGACTTCCCTGTCCCTTCCTCACTGGGCGCGCTGTACTCAAGGCGCCCGGGTCGCTGCGGCTGGGCGAGGCCGCGAGGGGCGAGGCCTGCGGGAATCGGCTGGCCGTCCGGCGGGCCCTGAGCGGCGGCATGGCGGGGGCCTGCCCGCCCCGGTCTTGACCGGGGCGGCCGGCTGCCGCCGGCCGCCGCCTGTGCTCCCTGGGCGATTCCAGGTCGCGCGGTCCCCTGCGCAGCAGTCCCCAGCGCGGCGGCCGGCGGCCCGGCGGCCAGCGGGCCCGCGTCCGGAGCCGCCTCCTCGACGATCGGGCCTTCCTGCAGCTGCACCTGGAGGTTGAAGAGGCTGCCGACTGACTCCTCCTTGATGCCCTCCATCATCTCGCCGAACATGTCGAAGCCCTCCCGCTGGTACTCCACCAGCGGGTCGCGCTGAGCCCACGCGCGCAGGCCGATGCCGTCGCGCAGGTAGTCCATCTCGTACAGGTGCTCTCGCCATTTGCGGTCGAGTACCGACAAGACCACGCGCCGCTCGAGCTCCCGCGTGACCTCAGGCGTCAGTTCCTCTTCGCGACGGTCGTAAGCGGCCTGCGCGTCCCGCTTGATGACTTCCGACAGGAACTCCGTCGACAGCCCGGCACGTTCCCCGCCTGCCTCCTCGATCACCTCATCGATCGTGACGCCACCGGGGTAGAGCTGGCGGAACGCACGCCAGAGCTGATCCAGGTCCCATTCCTCCGGGAAGCCCTCGCTGGTCGCGGCGACGACATAACCCGCGACTACCTCGTCGACCATGCCGCGGATCTGCTCGTGCATGTCCGCGCCCTCGAGCACCTTCCGCCGCTCGTCATAGATGACATGGCGCTGGCGGTTCATCACGTCGTCATACTTGAGCAGGTCCTTGCGGATCTCGAAGTTCTGCTGCTCGACCTGCGTCTGGGCCGACCTGATCGAGCGGCTGACTGCCTTCGACTCGATCGGCACGTCCGGCGGCGTCTTCAGCCATTCCATGAAATGCGCGACCTTGTCCGCGTTGAACATCCGCATCAGGTCGTCCTCAAGCGACAGGTAGAACCTCGACTCGCCCGGGTCGCCCTGCCGGCCTGACCGGCCACGGAGCTGATTGTCGATCCGGCGTGACTCATGCCGTTCGGTGCCGAGCACGTAAAGGCCGCCTACACCGACGACTTCCTCATGCTCCTCGGCTACCGCCCGCCTGGCCTTCTCCACCGCCTCCGGCCACGCTGCCTCGAAGTCCTCGGGCGTCTCGACCGGAGACAGCCCGCGGTGGTGCAGCTCCAGGTCGGCGATGAAGTCCGGGTTTCCGCCGAGCATGATGTCCGTACCGCGGCCAGCCATGTTCGTCGCGACGGTCACGCCGCCCTTGCGCCCGGCCTGGGCGATGATCGCCGCCTCGCGCTCGTGGTACTTCGCGTTCAGAACCTCATGCGGGACGCCCTGCCGCTTGAGCATCTTGGACACGATCTCTGACTTCTCCACGCTGGTCGTCCCGACAAGCACGGGCTGGCCGGCCCGGTGCCGCTCGACGATGTCGTCCACGCACGCCTGGAACTTGGCCTGCACCGTCTGGTAGACGAGGTCAGGCTGGTCGGCCCTGATCATCGGCATGTTCGTGGGGATCGGGACCACGCCGAGCTTGTAAGTCTGGTGGAATTCGTTCGCCTCGGTGATTGCGGTGCCCGTCATGCCGGCCAGCTTGTCGTAGAGCCGGAAGTAGTTCTGCAGGGTAATCGTGGCGAGTGTCTGGTTCTCGTCCTTGATCTGCACGCCTTCCTTGGCCTCGATGGCCTGGTGCATCCCCTCGCTGTACCGGCGCCCGTGCAGCATCCGGCCGGTGAACTCATCGACGATCAGGACCTCGCCGTTCATCACGACGTAGTCCTTATCCTTCTTGTACAGCTCCTTGGCCTTCAGCGCGTTGTTGAGGAAGCTGACCAGGGGCGTGTTGACCGACTCGTACAGATTCTCGATGCCGAGCCAGTCCTCGACCTTCTCCACGCCAGCCTCGAGGATGCCGACCGTCTTCTTCTTCTCGTCGACCTCGTAGTCGCCCTCGCCGTCCTGGCCGCGCCGCAGCCGCGGCGCGATCTTGGCGAACTCCTGGTACCAGCGGCTGTTCTGGTCCGCGGGACCGCTGATGATCAGCGGTGTGCGGGCCTCATCGATGAGGATCGAGTCAACCTCGTCGACGATGGCGTAGGAATGGCCCCGCTGGACGCGTTCCTCAAGGCCCCAGGCCATGTTGTCCCTGAGATAGTCGAAGCCGAACTCGTTGTTGGTTCCGTAGGTGATGTCCGCGTCGTACTGCTTGCGGCGCTCGTCCGGCTCCATCTGGGCCAGGATGCAACCGACGTCCAGGCCGAGGAAATGGTGCACCCGGCCCATCCACTCGGAGTCGCGCTTGGCGAGATAATCGTTCACGGTGATGACGTGCACGCCGTTGCCGGCCAGCGCGTTCAGGTAGGCGGGCAGCACCCCGGTCAGCGTCTTGCCCTCACCGGTCTTCATCTCGGCGATGTTGCCCATGTGCAGGGCTGCGCCCCCCATCAGCTGCACATCGAAATGCCGCTGGCCCAGGGTTCTCTTCGCCGCCTCGCGAACGGCGGCGAAGGCCTCCGGGAGCAGGTCGTCGAGTGATTCACCGTCCGAGTGGCGCTGCCTGAGCTCGACGGTCAGGGCCCGCAGCTCGCCATCGCTCAGCGCGGTGAAATCTTCTTCGATCGAGTTGACCTGATGGGCAATCCGCTTGAGCTTGCGCAGGATCTTGCCCTCACCAGCGCGAAGGACACTATCGATGATGACTGGCACTTCTGGTCGCGCTCCTCGCGGATCGGCATGCTGACTGGATCTGGCGCCGCCTCGCCGTGGCGGGCCGGTTTCCTGCCGGGCAGCGGACGGCATCGTGGCGGAGCGGTGCCGCCGTGTGTTCTTAAGTCATGGTAGGCGAGCGGCGGGGCGAAGCCGAGCCTGCGCGACAAGGACCCTACTTCAGGGGGCGGGTGCCGTCGGCGCGCGGGCCCTGACCACAATGAGGGTACGGTGGCCAGTCATGACGAGAGGAGCAGCGCGCATGGCGGAGCAGCTGACACCGAGCACCATGGGCGATGCGGCGCGAGACGCTGCGATCACGGGCGGCAGCCCGGCGGATCCGCGCGTGCTCACCCGCCAGGTAACCGGCACCTTTACGCCGCTTCCCGCGTTCCACGGGCGGGCGGTCTCCTGGACAGCGGTCGTCATCATCATGATCGGCTTCACGGTCGGCGGCCTCGCCCTCGTGTTCGGCCCCACCTGGTGGCTGTTCTGGGCGAGTGCGGCGCTTACGGTCATCGGCAGCCTGCTTGCGCTGGCGACCAACATCTTCGAGGACTGGTACTAGAAACACATGCGCCGCTTCGCGGCGCTCCCGTGGGGACGAAACTGGGCCCTGACCTGCGCGCACATAACGCCTCATGATCCCTCGCCGAGGTCACGGGCCAGGGTTCGCTGCCGCGCGCCGGTCAGGGCCCAGTTTCGTGTCAGGCCAGCCCGGCCACTTGTACGAGGCCCGGCCAGCTGCCTGCCGGTGACCGCGCCCGGCGCAGCATCATTGTCACAGCCGCAGGCTACGCTCTCAGCTCGTGGCCAGCTCTCCCCTTCCGGCACCGCAGCTCACCCTGACAGCTGATGAGGTGCGCCTGATTACCCTGCGCGCGCAGGGGCTCATCGGCATGGACGGGCGCCGCGGCGGAGTGCCCGGCATGCTCCGGCGGCTCGGGGCGGTCCAGCTTGACACGATCAGCGTGCTCGCCCGCTCGCATGAGCTGGTCGCCTACGCCAGGCTCGGCGCCGTCCCGCGGGACCGTATCGAGCGCGCCTACTGGAACCCCCGCCAGGCCGGCACCTTCGAATACTGGTCGCATGCGGCTTGCGTGCTGCCGATCGAGGAGTGGCCGTACTACGCGTTCCGGCGGCGCGCCCTGCGAGCCCGGGGAGTGCGCTGGCACCAGAGCCGCGAGCGGGCCTGTGCCGATGTGCTCGCCAGGCTCAGGGCCGAGGGCCCGCTGACCGCCACGCAGCTGGGCGGGGCAAAGAACGGCGGCGCCTGGTGGGACTGGTCGGAGACGAAGATCGCCGTTGAGTGGCTGCTCGACACGGGCGATGTCATCTGCTCCCGGCGGACAGGCTGGCGGCGCGTGTATGACCTGGCCGAGCGCGTCCTGCCGGATGACATGCTCGGCACCGGGCCGTCCGACGGGGAGTGCGTGATTCACCTGGTCGGCGTGGCCGCCCGCGCGCTGGGCGTGGTCACCCGCGCCGACATGATCGACTACCAGCGGCTGCGCCAGTTCAGTCACGGCCCGCTCAAGGACGTCGCCGCCGCGAGCGATGCCGCGATGGCGGCCGGGCTCACGCCGGTGGCAATCGACAGCGGCGGGGCCCTGACCCCCGCGTGGGCCGATCCTGCCGCCCTGGAGATGGCGTCCGCAGCAGGCCACGGCTCCCGCCGCGGGCGGCACCGGGTCACGCTGCTGTCGCCGTTCGACTCCCTCATCTGGGACAGGAAGCGCACGCTGCGGATGTTCGGCTTCGAGCACAGCCTTGAGGCCTACCTGCCTAAGGCGAAGCGCGTGCACGGATACTTCACGATGCCGCTGCTCGCCGGTGGCCGGCTGGTCGGCCGGGTAGATCCAGGCCGCCGCGGACGGACCCTCGTTGCCCGCCAGCTGTCCCTGGATACGCCGCGCGCCGCCGAGCCGATGGCACGGGCGCTGGTCGAGGCCGCAGCCTGGGTCGGCTGCGACAGTGTCCAGGTCGAGCAGGTGGGACCGCCCGAGCTGGCGCCGCGGCTGCAGGCCGCCCTTGCCGCAGCAAGCTGAGGCCGCCGGCCTGCGGCCGGTTCCTTGATCACGGAAATAAAGTGGTGCTGGAGCCCGCCAGAATTTCCGTGATCAAGGAACGAGCAACCGGGCTCAGCTGAACTCGATCAGCTTCTCCCGCACCGCCACCATCACCGCTTCCATCCTGGAATGGATCTGGAGCTTCTCCAGGATGTTGCGCACGTGGTTCTTGACCGTGTTCTCGGAGATAAAGAGCTCCTTGGCGATGTCCCTGTTGTTCATCCCCCTGGCGACAAGCTTGAGTACCTGCATTTCCCGCTCGGTGAGCCGCGGCGCCGGCACCTGCTGCACGCGCTCCTCGGCATCGCGCTTCGCCAGCGTGGCGAACTCGATCAGCAGCTTCCCCGCCATCGACGGGTTGATCAGCGACTGGCCGTCATGGACGGCCCGGACGGTCTCGGCGACCTCGTCCAGCGGCAGGTCCTTGAGCAGGTACCCGCTCGCGCCCGCCCTGATCGCCTCGAAGAGATCCTCCTCTTCGTCGCTGATCGTGAGCATGACGATCTTGGCGCTCGGTGCGACCTCCTTCATCGCCCGGCACGCCTCGATTCCGCTGCTACGAGGCATCCGGATATCCATCAGGACGACATCGGGAAGCGATTCGCCGGCCTTCTCGACCGCCTCGGAGCCGTCGCTGGCCTGGTCAACGAGCTCGATGTCCTCCTCCTCGTCCAGGACCATCTCCAGGCCACGGCGGAACAACGCATGATCGTCAACGATCATCGTGCGAATCGGCTCGGGATGACCCAGGCTTTGCGTCCGCCCCACGGCAGCTCCGCGGCCTCCGCCCATGATGCCTCCTCCCATGACCCGCCTGCTGCCAGCCGGACCGTTCTATCAGGCGGCTTCGAGCCGGCCTGCGGTGCTGCGTGATCAACTCTTGCCGACCAGGGCGTCCCGCGCAAGCGCGCGGCCGACGGCGTGCGGCGCTAGTCCGCGGGACCAGCTGGCGGTGCCCGCCAGCTGGTCCCGCCGCGCGGAACCAGGGCCGCGGTGACAGCCTGGCGTTCCCCGCTCAGCCGGCCTCCTGGTCAGCGACCGCGGTTCCGCCCGGCCAGTGGGCCTGGGTGCTCCCGCGCGACCCGGTTACCTGCGCGGCGCTGCCGCTTCGGCCTGCCTTGCCTCGGCGCCCGGCGTTACCGTCCCGCCCGGCCTTGCGGCGCCGCCCGGCGCGGCTGTCCCGCCCGGCGGCGCCATCCCGCCCGGCGGCGCCATCCCGCCCGGCGGCACCATCCCGCCCGGCGGCACCGTCCCGCCCGGCCCCGCCCTCCGGAGGCGCGTATGTCGCCGTGAACGATCCGGCGTCGCCGCGATCGGCATTCTCCTCCACGAGGCGAAGCAGGCCGTACTGATAGCCCCGCCGCCGGTAAACCACGCTCGCGGCGCCGCGCTCGGCGTCCCTGAACAGGAAGAAATCGTGGCCCACCAGCTCCATCTCGAACAACGCCTGGTCGACGCTCATCGGCGCGGCGCCGTGGAATTTCTCCCGTACGACGAGCGGGCCATCGCCCTCCATCGGGATCGCGATGACGTCATCATCGAGGCCGGCTGGCTGGTCAGGTTCCGCGGCCGCCGGGCTGAACCGCCGCCCGGCGGCCCGGCCGGACCCCTGGCCGGGATCCCGCCCGGCCGGACGAGTGGCAGGCCGGCTGCTTACCGCGCCGCGCGGCGGCAGGTACGGGGCCTCGGCGAACTCGGCGGGCTCCGCCTGCTCCGCCGCTTCGGCCAGGTCAGTGACCCTGGCCGAAGGATGCCCGCCGTGCCGGCATTTGCGCCGGCTGCCTGCCCGCCGCAGCCGCGACTCCAGCTTGGCGAAGGCCATGTCCAGCGCCGTGAAGCGGTCCTCGGCCGCGGCCTCGGCGCGGATCACCGGACCGCGGGAGGAAATAGTGAGCTCGACGCGTTCCCTGCGGCCAGACTGACGCGGGTTTCGCTCCGTGGATACCTCCACATCGACCCTGATCGCCTTGCTGTCGAGTCTCGCGATCTTGCTCAGCTTGGCTGTTGCGTGCCTGCGGAACCGTTCCAGCACGTCCGTGTGCCGGCCCTTGAAGATGATGTCCACGAGGGAACCCCCTTCTGCCCGGTCGGAGAGAACGGCACCCGCCCGGCCGACCTGGTCTTCGACCCCACATCCGCCTGCTGAGGGGCTCGCGGCTGCTTCGCCACTACTGCCCTTCTCCCGGTCCGGGGGATATCGGATCTCCCGGCGGGGCAGGACTTACCTCTAAGCCGCACCGTGATCGGTCGACGAGAAGTCGCCTTACGTGGGCCGTTTTGCCTGCGGCTGGCATCGGCTTGCCAGGACGGGCACCCCGGTGACGGGGAGACCGGCCCGACGCAACCACGGACCCGGGCGGGTGCCATGACACGAACGCTAGCCGCATACCAGTCGAATGTCAGGAGGGAACAGCGCACAATTAGTAACGGAGAGTAAAGGGTCAGTCCGGTGCCACGGCTAGCCTCATCCGGGGTACGCCGGATCCTGGCCGGGGCCGAGCGGTCCCCAGCCGCCGACAGGGCCCGCGAAGGTCACCATCCGGCCACCGCTCAGGCCGGCCACCAGCTGAGACTTCGATCCTGCGGTCGCCAGCGAGATGATGCTGCGCTCCGGCTCGATCACGATGGGCTGGCCGCCGTTCACCGGGACTCGCTCAAGCCCGGAGCTTGCCGTCCCCGGATTGGTCAACACGATCAGGTTGTCGGCGTCGTACCAGCTCAGGGCCGCCGGATCGGGGATTCCCTGGCCGATCGGCACGAGCTGGCTGATGGAGGCCGTGTTGTTCTTCCCGCGCGTGACCGCCCCGATCTGCACCTCCGGCGTTGTCCGGCCGCGGACGATCACGGCCACCCGCAATCCGTCCGGAGCGACGCGCAGCGCGCTCACCCGGTCGCCGGGCGGCAGCCCGACGTCGACCGCGATAGGCGGCTTGCCGCCGGGCGGCCGGAGCCAGACTCCGTGCGTGGTGGCCACCCAGAGATCGCCGTGACTGTCCCAGCTGAGCGAGGTGCTCTTGCCACCCGGCCGCCAGGATCGAAGCGTCGCATCCTTGACGAGCGAGCCGAAAAGGATGACCTTGCCGTCCGGCGAGATGCCGGCGATGAACTGGTCATCCGGGGGGGAGACGGCGATCGCCTTCATCGGGACGAGCCCGGTGCCTGCCTGGCCGTGGGCAGGTACGGGCGACGCGGCATGGGACGCGGACAGCAGCTGGACGGCCCCGTTGCTGCCAACGAAGTACAGCCCGGCCCCGGCCGAAGGCTCCGGGACCATCTTGGCGTACGTGCGCAGCAGCTCAGCGCCGCCAGCCGAGCCCGGCAAGTTCGGCGTCCGGCCGTTGATCTCGAGCCGTACCGAGCTGATGGCAGAACGCCCGTAGGACGGGCTGGTCAGCGTCCAGACGAGCTGGGCAGCGACATTGGCCAGCACTGCGGGCGGGGCCCGCGCGATCGCGCCGCCGAGATTGACTATGGCGCCGGAGCCCGCGATCCTGACCGAGCCGAGCAGCCTGGTCCCCGGCGGGAGGCTGGTCCGCGTGACGCCTTGCAGGTACCCGAGCGGCCGCTGCTTCAGCGCTCTGACCAGAACGTTAGCAAGATCGGTCGTCGTCGCCTGCAGCGGCACGAACACCGGATCGGGCACGAGCATCTCGCCGGACGAGGCGAAGAAGTAAAGGTTCCGCGGCTGATACACGCGCAGGAAGTCAGCTTTGCTCAAGATCAGCCGTGGCGGCGGGTTGGTGATCCGCCACTGGCCGTGGACCTTCTGCAGCGAGAAGCGGATCCGCTGCGTCGTCGAGACCGGCGGAACCTGATACTGGCCGCTGGCAGTCAGCGTCGCGAGTCGCTGGCCGCTGACCTCGACGGTCGCTGTCTTACCTGGCGCCTGCCCGGTCAGGTGCGGCAAGTTGAGCGGTTCCTTTACCTGCGGTTGCGAGACCACCGTGACTGCCCAGCCTGGTTTCCAGTTCTGCGCCCTGGGTCCCAGGTACTCGCGCGCGACGGCGTCAGCGAAACTGGCGCTCGCCACCAGGAAGCCGGACACGATCTGCTGCGGCGACCAGCCGTCGCCCGGCGGTGCGGGTATCAGCTGCGGGAAGTCCTCACCCTGAGTCAGGTTGTTCGGCAGCTCGCCGATCAGGCGAGGCTGCCCGCTGGTGGGCACGGTAGCGCAGCCGCCAGCGACGATCGCGGACAAGCAGGCGATGACGGTGAGCAGCGACGGCCGGCGCCCGGCCGACCGTGGCGCAGCACGCGGCGCCCTCATCCGGCGCTGCCTAGTCACCGGCCGCCGCCACGGTGCTTCCGGCCGCCCCGCCCGGCCCGGTGCTTCCTGCCCCCCCGCCCGCCCCCGCGCGGCCCTGCGGCGCGATGGCCCGGGGCGCTCCCGCCTCCCAGCCCACGGCGAGCTCGGCCGCCTCGCCGGGGCTCAGCGGCAGCGGTGACCCGGCGAGCTCGGCGCCGGTGACGCGGGGCAGGGTCAGCCGGAAAACCGAGCCCCGGCCCGGTTCTCCCCACGCCTCCAGCCAGCCGCCGTGCAGCAGCGCGTCTTCCAGCGCGATGGCCAGGCCGAGGCCGGTGCCGCCGGTTGTCCGGGCACGCGCCGGATCCGCCCGCCAGAATCGGTCGAACACGAGGTTCACCTCGCCGGGCGCCAGCCCACAGCCGTAGTCCCTGACTGCGATGGCTACCGCGTCCCTGTCGCTGGCCACCGTGACGACCGCGTCCCTGTTCTCGCCGTGCTCCACCGCGTTGACCAGCAGATTGCGCAGGATGCGCTCGACGCGCCGCCGGTCGACCTCAGCCACGCAGGGCTTGGCCGGGAGCCTGAACTCAATCTTGGCGCCGCGGCGCTCGGCCAGTTGCTGTGCCACGTCGGCCGCGTTCCTGACGAGATCGCACACATCGACGGGCTCCGGATCGAGGGTCGCCGCATTGGCGTCATACCTGCTGATCTCCAGCAGGTCGGCGAGCAGCGCCTCGAACCGCTCCAGCTGGCTCTGCAGCAGCTCGGCAGACCGGCCCGATGCGGCGTCCAGCTGCCGCCTGGACGCGAAAAGCACGTCCGCGGCGATCCTGATGGTCGTCAGCGGGGTGCGCAGCTCATGTGACACGTCGGAGACGAACTGCCGTTGCACATGCGAGAGTTCCTGCAGTTCGGCCATTTTCTCCTGCAGGCTGGCCGCCATGTCGTTGAAGGACGTCGCCAGCGCGGCCAGGTCGTCGGCCCCGCGTACTTCCATCCGCTCGCCCAGGTTGCCAGTGGATAGCCGCTGGGCGCCGCGGGCGGCCTGCCGGACCGGGACGACCACCCAGCGGGTGACCAGCGAGGCAATGGCCGCCAGCAGGAAGACCAGCGCGAGCCCGACCACGATGATGGTCCGCTGGACCAGCGCGAGGGTCTGCTGCTCCTGGGTGAGCGGGAACATGTAGTACAGCTGGTAAACGGGGCCCACCGGCGCGCCGATGACGATCCCTGGAACGCGCTGGCCGCCATGAATGGACACCAGCAGGGTTGGCTCGAACGCTTGCTTGTCGTTCCGGATCCGCTGGTTGTAGGTAACGAAGTTGATCAGCTTGGCCGGGATGCCGGACTCGCGATACGGGCTCTTGTACCAGCCGCGGGCGTACGCGTTCTGCCCCCGATTCCTATTGATCATGATCGCGGTACCCGTCGCGCTGCCGGCGTTGCTCTCCCCTGGCAGCTGGGCGAGAATGCCCTGCATCAGGGCGTTCGCCTTGCTGGATGCTGGTGACGTCGTGCTGATACCGGGCTGATTCTCGGCCACGTAAAGGCCGGTGGCGGCCAGCGCGGCGGCCGACCTTTCCTTGTTCTGCAGCAGGCCGCCGGCGATCTGCTGGAGCAGGAAGAAGCCGAGCACGGCGATCACGGCCGCGGAGAAGATCAGCGTGCTGCCGACCACGCGCAGCTGCAGCGACCGGCTCCACCGCATGCGCAGCGCGGTTAGCATCGCGGCGCAACGGTCCGCCGCCGCAGCGGCCACCCGCCAGGCCGGCGGCAGCAGGCGGATGACACCGGCGATCGCGGCAGCGACGACGCGCCCGCCGGCAGTGGCGCCGGAACGCCCGTCGCTGCCCGCCTGGCTAGCTGTCGCTGCCCCCTTCATGACCCTTCTTCGCTGGACGAGCGGGAACCGGCCCCAGGCCGGAGCCGGCCTGGTACCGCGGCTTAGCCCGACCCCGCCTTGTACCCGACGCCGCGAACCGTCACGACGATCTCGGGGCGCTCTGGATCCTTCTCGATCTTGGCTCGGAGCCGCTGTACATGGACGTTGACGAGGCGGGTATCGGCCGCATGCCGGTATCCCCACACCTGCTCAAGCAGGACCTCGCGGGTAAAAACCTGGCGCGGCTTGCGCGCCAGCGCGACCAGCAGGTCGAATTCGAGCGGCGTGAGATTCAGCGGCTCGCCGCTCCGCTTTACCGCGTGCCCGGCCACGTCAATGCTGACGTCGCCGATCTCCAGCATCTCCGGAGCGGGGTCATCGGTCCTGCGCAGCCTGGCGCGGACCCGCGCGATCAGCACCTTCGACTGGAACGGCTTGACGATGTAGTCGTCAGCACCCGATTCAAGTCCGAGCACCACATCGACCGTGTCGTTCTTCGCGGTCAGCATCACGATCGGCACCCCGGACTCGGCCCGGATCTGGCGGCAGACCTCGATCCCGTCCATGCCGGGCAGCATCAGGTCGAGCAGCACAAGATCGGGCCTGGATTCATGGAAGGCGTCCATGGCTTTGTCCCCATCGGAGACAAACGTCGGCTCGAACCCCTCACCACGGAGCACGATTCCCAGCATCTCGGCGAGAGCGGCGTCGTCGTCGACGACCAGCACGCGACCTTTCATAAGCCTCATCGTTCCACGTAAACGTCGGCAGGGGGACCTTCGGCGCTGCCCGGTCCCGCACTCAGAACACGCAGGGTACCCGCATTGACCGGCTGGGCAACCCCCCGTTCGGTGACGATGGCGGTCAGCATGGCAGGCGGAGTCACGTCGAAGGCAGGGTTATAGGCGCTGGTTCCCGCGGGCGCGACTGGCCTTCCGGCCATGCTGGTGACCTCATCGGCGGGCCGGTGCTCCACGATGATCGCGGCACCGTCCGGCGTGTCGCGATCAATGGTCGACATGGGCGCCACCACCACGAAGGGGACCCGATGGTGGCCAGCCAGCACGGCAAGCCCGTAGGTGCCCACCTTGTTCGCCACGCTGCCATCGGCCGCTATCCGGTCCGCGCCGGTGAGCACCAGGTCGACCTGGCCCGCGGCCAGCAGCGACGCCGCCGCGGCGTCGGCCAGCACCGCATGCGGGATGCCCGCCCGCCCTGCCTCGTAGGCCGTCAGCCTCGCCCCCTGCAACAGCGGCCTGGTCTCATCCACCCAGAGCATCGCCAGCCTGCCTGCCCGGTGCGCGGCAAGTATCACGGCGAACGCCGTTCCCTCGCCCGCCGAGACAAGCGCGCCGGTGTTGCAGTGGGTGAGCACGCGGGCGCCCGGCGGGATCAGGCCGAGTCCGTGCGCGGCCATCGCGGCGCTAGCCGTGGCATCCTCGGCGGCAATCAGCCTGGCCTCAGCGATGGCGGCACGGGCGGCCATCCGTTCACAATCTTTGTGGCCGGCCTGCCATGCCCGCTGATGTGCCGCCAGCGCGCGCCTGGCGCCCCAGCCCAGGTTCACCGCAGTAGGCCTGGCTCGCTCGATCACCGCGGCGGCCTGCGCGACGTCCTCGCCCCGGCAGGCGGCGAGC
Organism: Streptosporangiaceae bacterium; assembly: GCA_035299845.1. Lineage (GTDB taxonomy): Bacteria > Actinomycetota > Actinomycetes > Streptosporangiales > Streptosporangiaceae > Palsa-506. The sequence goes on along the minus strand of DATGVY010000312.1, from coordinate 4,997 downwards.
GCGACGCCGAAAGCGCCCGCCACGCCGAGCAGCGGCGCGCCCCTGACCACCAGGCGGCGGATCGCGTCGACGAGCGCGGGCACGTCCGCGCAGGTGACCATCGCCGCCGTAGCGGGGAGCCTGGTCTGGTCAAGCAACTCGACCGCGGGCCCGGCCGGCGGGTCGAGCCAGTTCAGCGCGGGAATGTCCACACCAGGAGTGTGCGGCCTGCGAGTGCCCGCGCGCGAGTCCATGACGCATCGAGGGGCCGGCGACAGCGTGCGCAGCGGCCGACAGGGCCCGCGCTGACCGGTGCCTGCGGCGCCGGACGAGCCGATCGAGCCGGTCCAGCACGCCCTGGCCGGCCGGAGATTACCGGCAGAACCCGGATAACCTTGGCCGCAGATCGCGAACCGAGCGGGAGGACCGGCGTGGCCGAGTGGGTGACCGGGCAGCCGGTGTGCTGCCGCTGTCGTGCCCGGCGGCGGCACGGCACCCGGGCCTGCGCGGCCCGGGCCGCCTGCTGGCTGCCCAGGGCGGGAGGGCTTGGTGCCGTGCCGGGTGACCAGGCGGCGGCCATCCGGTGCCGGGGCCTGGGCGAGGCATAGACCCCGCGCTGCGGGAGACGGGAGGACGTGACCAGTGCGGGCGGAGGGGCGGCCTGACCGCGGGCCACAGCGGCGGCATGACCGCGGGCGATAGCGGCGGCATGAGCCCGGCGGCCGGGCGTCGCCAATGGCATGCCCGGCGTGCGGCCGTGGCGGCGCTGGCCGCTGCGGCCATCATCGCCGGCCTGGTGCTCGGCCGGCACACGCTGGCGGAGTCGCTGCAGAAGCTGGCTGGCCTCGACTGGACCTGGTTCCTGCTCGCGATCATCTGCGAGTTCGTGTCGCTGACGGCCTTCGGGCTCAGCCGTCGCCGCCTGCTGCGGGCGGACGGCAACAACGCCCGTCTCGGCTCAGTCATGGCGATCACCTATGCGAGCAACGCGCTGTCCATGACGGTCCCGTTCGCGGGCGCCCAGCTTGCCGTCGTCTTCTCCTACCGCCAGTTCCGGCACCGCGGTCTCAGCCAGGCGATCACCAGCTGGGCACTGGCGGTTTCCGCGATCCTGTCCATGTCGGCCCTCGCGGTCGTCCTGGTCGCCGGCTCCCTCGCCAGCGGCGCATCCGTCGCTACCGCCATCGGGCTCGTCGGCGCGGTGGTGCTCATCCTGCCGGCCGTGGCCATCCTGCTGGCGCTGCGCAATCAGAAAATGCGCCGCGTGCTGAGCGTGGCGCTCGCCCGGGTCCTCACCTTCGCCCGGCGCATCGTCCGGCGGCCGCCAGGCCACGCCGCCGATGCGCTGGAGGAAATCCTGGACAGCGTCGCCAGCATCAGGATGTCCTGGGCCCGGTACGCGGAGGTATTCGGGCTCGCGCTGCTGAACTGGATCGGCGATTGCGCCTGCCTGGCCTGCGCCATCCGCGCGGTCGGCCAGCCCATCCCGTGGGCCGGCCTGCTCCTCGCCTACGCCGCGGGCGCGGCGGCCGGCAGCACCGGGCTCACCCCGGGCGGCTTCGCGCTGGTCGAGGCGACCCTGACGGCCGCCCTGGTAGCCGCAGGGATGAACACGTCCGCCGCGCTGACCTCGGTGCTCGCCTACCGGCTCGTCAACTTCTGGATGATCCTGATCGGCGGCTGGGTCACGATGATCGTGCTGACCCGGTTCAGGGGCCGCAAGGCCGCGAGCCCTCCCGTTCCCGCCGGGCAGGCTCAGCAGCCGTACCGCCACGAGTCCAGGTAGTCTCGCTGGGCCACAGTGAGCTCGTCGATCTCGGTACCGAGCGATGCCAGCATCAGGCTCGCGATCTTCGCGTCGATGGCGGCCGGGACGTCGTGCACGCCCGGCGCCAGCCCGGCGTGATCATGCGCGAGCCAGGCCAGGACGAGCGCCTGGGCGGCAAAGGACAAGTCCATCACGGCGGCCGGATGGCCTTCCGCCGCGACCAGGTTGACCACCCGTCCCTCCGCCAGCAGGATCAGCCGCCTGCCGTCGGTGAGCACGTACTCGTCGGCGTGCGGGCGCACCTCGGGGTGCACGGCGACGGCAAGCTCACCGAGGCCGGGCACGTCGATCTCGACGTCGAAGTGGCCGGCGTTAGCCAGGATCGCGCCGTCCCGCATGACCGCCAGGTGCGCCGGCGCGATCACTGCGCGGGAGCCGGTGGCAGTGATGAACACCTCGCCAAGCGGCGCCGCAGCAGCCATCGGCAGCACCAGGTATCCCTGCAGGACCGCGTCAAGCGCCCGGACCGGGTCGGTCTCGGTGACGATGACGCGGGAGCCGAGGCCCCTGGCCCGTTCGGCGATGCCGGTGCCTGCTGACCCGAACCCGGCGACCACCACGACCTTCCCGGCCAGCAGCGTGTTGGTAGCGCGGATGACGCCGTCGATCGCGGACTGCCCGGTGCCGAACCGGTTGTCGAGCATGCGCCTGGTCTCCGACGCATTCGCGGCCGCCATCGGGAAGGCGAGCGCGCCCGCCGCGGCCATCCGGCGCAGCCTGGTCACGCCGGTCATGGTTGACTCGCAGCCGCCGAGCACGCCGGCGAGCAACTCGGGCCGTTCTGCGTGCAGGGTAGTCACCAGGTCACAGCCGTCATCGATGACCAGGGCGGGCGCGCAGTCCAGGGCGCGGTGAATGTGCTCGTAGTAGGTCTTCCTGTCCGCCCCTGACCTGGCTGACACCGTGCCGCCCGGGCATGCCGCCAGCGCAGCGGCGACGTCGTCCTGGGTGGACAGCGGGTTGGACGCGGCCAGGTGCACCAGCGCGCCGCCCGCACGCAGCACGTTCACCAGGGCGCCGGTCTCTGCCGTGACATGCAGGCAGGCGGCCACGGTCAGGCCGGCGAACGGCTGCTCGGCCTCGAATCCGGCCCGGATCCGGCCGAGCACCGGCATGGCCCGCTCCGCCCAGCCGATCCGCGCCAGCCCGGCGGCGGCCAGCCCGGGGTCGGCGATGTCGGAGAGCGGGCCCGCCGCGCGCGGCGGGCCCGCGGCGGGCTCTGCCTGGCCCATCGGCCGGTCAGTAGCGGTAGTGATCGGGCTTGTACGGCCCGTCCACGGGGACGCCGATATAGTCGGCCTGCTCCCTGGTCAGCCGGGTCAGCCGCACGCCGAGCGCATCCAGATGCAGCCTGGCGACCTTCTCGTCCAGGTGCTTGGGCAGCGTGTGCACGCCGAGCGGGTACGCCTGCGTCCTGGTGAACAGCTCCACCTGGGCCATTACCTGGTTGGTGAAGCTATTGGACATGACGAAGCTCGGATGGCCGGTGGCATTCCCGAGGTTGAGCAGGCGCCCCTCGGACAGGACGATCACGGAGTGCCCGTCAGCAAACACCCACTCGTCCACCTGCGGCTTGATCGAGATCTTCGAGATCCCGGGGACGGCCGCCAGCCCGGCCATATCGATCTCGTTATCGAAGTGCCCGATGTTGCCGACGATCGCCTGGTGCTTCATCCGGCTCATCTGGCCGGCCGTGATGATGTGGAAGTTGCCCGTCGCGCTGACGAAGATGTCCGCGCTCGACACCACGTCCTCCAGCGTGGCCACCTGGAAGCCGTCCATCGCCGCCTGCAGCGCGCAGATCGGGTCGATCTCGGTGACGATGACCCGGGCACGCTGGCCGCGCAGCGACTCGGCGCAGCCCTTGCCCACGTCGCCGTAACCGCAGACGACCGCCACCTTGCCGCCGATGAGCACGTCGGTCGCCCGGTTGATCCCGTCGACAAGCGAGTGCCTGCAGCCGTACTTGTTGTCGAACTTGGACTTTGTCACCGAGTCGTTGACGTTGATCGCCGGGAACTGAAGCGTGCCCGCGCTGGCCATCTCATAGAGCCGGTGCACGCCGGTGGTGGTCTCCTCCGTGACTCCCCTGACCTGGGCGGCAATGGCCGTCCACTTGGCCGGGTGGGCGGAAAGGGACCGGCGCAGCACGCCAAGCACGACCCGCCATTCGTCGGAATCGCCGTCCGCCGCTGACGGCACCGCCCCGGCCCGCTCGTACTCCGCGCCCTTGTGCACCAGCAGCGTGGCGTCGCCGCCGTCGTCGAGCAGCATGCTCGGCCCGTCACCGGCCGGCCAGGTGAGCGCCTGCTCGGTGCACCACCAGTACTCATCCAGGGTCTCGCCCTTCCAGGCGAAGACCGGGATGCCCTTCGGGTCTTCCGGTGTCCCGTCCGGGCCGACTGCTACCGCCGCGGCCGCGTGGTCCTGGGTCGAGAAAATGTTGCAGCTTGCCCACCGGACCTGCGCGCCGATGGCGGTGAGCGTCTCGATCAGCACTGCCGTCTGCACGGTCATGTGCAGCGAGCCGGTGATCCGCGCGCCGCGGAGCGGCTGGGCATCCGCGTACTCCGCCCGCACGGCCATCAGCCCCGGCATCTCATGCTCGGCGAGCCTGATCTCCTTGCGCCCGAACTCAGCGAGCGACAGATCGGCGACCTTGAACGGAAGGATCTCCGCGGACATGCGCAACTCCTCTCGGTGGAATTCGTCGTTCGGTCTATCCGACCGTACGAGACGCGCACCGCTGATCGCCTCCTTTTCCGGTTGTTCTTAACAGAAAATTGTAAGATTAGGGCATGCGCATCACGGAAGCGGCCCAGCGCCTCGGCACCTCGGCCCGGATGCTCCGCTACCGGGAGTCCCTCGGGCTGCTTCCGCTGCTGCGCCAGCCGGCTGGCCGCGCCCGCCAGCATTCGGCGCACCGGCAGTTCACGGACCGCGACCTGGACGCCGCCGGCCTCGCGCTGGCGATCGAGCGCCGCTATGACATCAGTCCTGCGGCCCTTGCGTTCGGCCTGCGGGTCATGACGGATCCGGCCGCCCGGTCCCAGGTAGCCGAACTCGGCAGGCGAACCGGGCGGATCCCCGGCCCGGTGACCCGCGCGCTGGACTTCGAGCAGGAGCGGGCGCTCCGGATGCTCGGGCTGGCCCCGGGGCAGGTAGCAGCCCCGCGGCGGCGGCCAGCTCA
>DATGVY010000311.1:0-3593 GCA_035299845.1 Streptosporangiaceae bacterium | reverse complement strand
ACACCGGCTCGTCGGCGATCAGGATGTCGGGCCGCAGCGCCAGCGCCCTGGCGATGGCCACCCGCTGGCGCTGGCCGCCGGAGAACTGGCGCGGATAGGCGGGCAGCGCCTCATCGTCGAGCCCGACCAGGCCGAGCAGTTCCCGGCTGAACGACGCCACCTCGCTCCTCGGCACGACATGGTGCACCCGGAGCAGTTCGGTGAGCATGCCGCCGACGGTCAGCCGCGGGTTCAGTGACGAGTAGGGATCCTGGAAGACCATCTGGATCCGGCGCTGGTCGGCGCGCTTGCGCCGGCCGGGCAGCACCCGCCCGTCGAACCTGATCTCGCCCTTGGCCAGCGGCGCCAGCCCGGTGAGCGCCCGCGCCAGCGTCGACTTGCCCGACCCCGACTCGCCCACAAGGGCCAGCGCCTCGCCGCGCCTGATCTCCAGGTCGACCCCGTCGACCGCGCGCAGCACCCGCTCCTCGTGCCGCAGCCTGGCGGCGACCGACGAGCCGACGCTGAAGGTGACCGATACACCGTCGGCGGTGAGCAGCGGCCCGCCGCCCGCGGCCGCGGGTGCTGCGGGCGCCGGCAGCGCCGAGGCCGTCACTGTGCCGCCCGTTCCGCCGCGATCGCCTCGATGCAGCGCTCATAGTGCAGGCAGGCGGTCGCCCGCCCGCCGTCCAGCAGCCTGAGCGGCGGCTCCGTCACGAGGCAGTCCTCCTCGGCGAACTTGCAGCGCGGGTGGAACCGGCAGCCCTCCGGCGGTGAGATCAGGCTCGGCGGCGACCCGGGTATCGGCACCAGCGACTGGCGGACGTTGTCGAAGTCCGGCGCCGAGCGGACCAGCCCGAGGGTGTAGGGGTGGCGCGGATCGTGCAGCACCTCGCGGACCGGCCCCGACTCCACCAGCTTGCCGCCGTACATGACGGCCAGCTGCTGGCAGACCTGGGCCACCACCGGCAGGTCGTGGGTGACGAAGACCAGGCTCACCCCCGTCTCACGGCAGAGCCTGGCCAGCAGCCGCAGGATCTGGTCCTGGATCGTCACGTCAAGCGCGGTGGTCGGCTCGTCGCAGAGAATGATCTCCGGCTCGCAGGACAGCGCGATCGCGATCATCACCCGCTGGCGCATGCCGCCGGAGAACTCGTGCGGGTAGGCGCGGTACCGCCGCTCGGGGTCCGGGATGCCGACCCGGCGCATCAGCTCAAGCGCCCGCCCCGCGGCCTTGGCCCGGCTGACGCCCAGGTGGACAAGCGGTCCCTCGGCGATCTGGCTGCCGACCCGCATCACCGGGTTGAGCGCGCTCATCGGCTCCTGGAAGATCATCGACATCCTCGGGCCGCGGATCCGGTTGAGGTCGGACTGCCGCAGCGGCACCAGGTCCTGGCCGTCGAGCAGGACCTGGCCGGCGGTGATCCGCGCTTCCGGCGGCAGCACGCCGAGGATGGCGCGCAGCATCATGCTCTTGCCGGAGCCGGATTCGCCGACGACCCCGAGCGCATCGCCCCTGACGACCTCGAACGACACCCCGTCCACGGCCCGCACCAGCCCGCCGCGGCTGGCGATCTGCACATGCAGGTCGCGGACCTCCAGCATCGGCCCGGTCATCGCAGTGCTGGTCATGACTGGCCCGGCCGCAACAGGTCGGCGAGCCCGTCGCCGATCAGCGACAGCCCGAGCCCGACGACCACGACGGCGAGGCCGGGAATCGTGGTCAGCTCCCAGTGCGTGGTCAGGAAGTTCTGCCCGTCGTTGATCATCGATCCCCACTCCGCCGTCGGCGGCGGGATGGCGAGGCCGAAGTAGCCGAGCGTGACGATCGCCAGGATGTCCTGCACGATGTCGGACATCGCGTAGACGATCCCCTGGCTGATCACGTTCGGCAGCAGGTGCCGGCCCATGATGCGCAGGTTCGACAGGCCGCCGCCCTGGGCGGCGAGCACGTACTCCTGCCGCTTGGCCACCAGGATCTCGGCGCGCACCAGCCGGGCGTAGGAGACCCAGCCGACGATCGTGATCGCGATGTAGATGCTCTTCTCCCCCGGGCCGAGCACGAAGACAAGCGCGATCAGCAGCACGTAGAACGGGAACGCGACGACGACATCGACCAGCCGCATGATCACCAGGTCGGCCCAGCCGCCGAAGTACCCGGCCAGGCTGCCGAGGATGGTGCCCAGGCAGAACGGGAACAGCACCGCGATGAACCCGACCCGCAGGTCCACCCGCGCGCCGTAGAGCAGCCGGGTAAAGGTGTCCCGGCCCAGCTGATCGGTGCCCAGCAGGTGATGGGCGCTCGGCCTCTGCAGGGTGTCGTTGAGGTTCTGCACGATCGGGTTGTACGACGTGAGCAGCGGCGCGGCGATGGCCAGCCCGACGATGATGCCGGTGATCACCAGCCCGGCCATCAGCGCGGGCTGCCGGTACCAGGCATACCGGCGGGCCTGCGTGCTCCGGTCAGCGGGCGGGCGGCCAAGTTCGATGACAGCGCCGCTGCCCGGCGCGAAATATTGCCCGCCAACGTTAGGTTCGATCACCGGTCGAAGCTCACTCTCGGGTCGAGCGACGCGTAGGTCATGTCGGCGAGCAGGTTCACCAGCACGACCAGGACGGCGAAGACCAGCGTCACGCCCTGCACGACAGGGAAGTCCCGCTGGAAGATGGATTGGATCATCAGCTGGCCGATGCCGGGGATCGCGAAGACGTTCTCGATGATCACCGTGCCGCCGATCAGGAAGCCAATGTTGATGCCCAGCACGGTGACGGCCGGGATGACGGCGTTGCGCAGCACGTGGCGGAAGAACAGCCGCGGGCCCGGCACGCCCTTGGACCTGGCCGTCGTGATGTAGTCGGCGCCGAGGACGGTCAGCATGCTGGCCCGGAGGCTGCGGATGACCACCGGGGCGAGCGCGATCGCGATGGTCAGGGCCGGCAGGAACATGTAATGCAGGTGACCGAGGAAGCCCGTTCCGTACCCGCCGACCGGAAAGAGCCGGAAGGTGATGCCGAAGCCGTAAATCAGCAGGAAACCCACCCAGAACGGAGGCATCCCGAGCCCGAGTAGCGGTACCGCGCGGACGACGTGGTCGCGGATGCCGTCCTTCCTTGTCGCGGCGATCATCGCCAGCGGCACGCTGATCAGCACCGCGATCACCGCGGCGTAGACGATCAGCCACAGGGTGGCCGGCACATGCTGGAGTATGAGGCCAGCGGCGGGGACCCCGTAGTAGAGGCTCTGCCCCAGGTTGCCGTGCAGCAGCCGGTCCATGAAGAGCCAGTACTGGCTGACCAGCGGCCGGTTCAGCCCCCACTGCTTGTGCAGGATCGCGATCGCCTGGGGAGTCGCGTGGATGCCCAGGATCGTCCTGGCCGGGTCACCGGGGATCAGGTGGATCATGAAGAACACGAGGATCGTGACGCCGACGGCTACCGGCACGAGCTGCAGGAGCCGCCGGCCCACGAAAGACATCCGCCCCACGGGCGATCGTTACCCTTCCGCACGTTCCTGACGCTGCTACTTACTGAGCCAGACGTTCTCCATGTGGTAGTTGCCGAGCGGCGTGACCAAGAACCCGTGCACGTTGGACGTAGTGGCGTAGGGGTAGGGC